>NZ_JEXG01000049.1:0-29271 GCF_000581275.1 Acinetobacter sp. 809848 | reverse complement strand
AAACGGTTTAATCTTCTCATGTATTTTCATTATGGGTGGGGCAGTGCTTCAGTACTTTGTTCCAAACACCATGGAAGCATTTACTTTGGCAAGTTCACTCTGCGTAATCCTGTTTATTAGTGTATGGCTTCTGATCATGGCATGCTATTTACGTTACCGTAAGTTGAGTCCGGAGTTACATGCTAAATCGACCTTTAAAATGCCGGGCGGGGTGTTGATGGCGTATGTTGTCATTGCATTTTTCTTGTTCACTTTAGTGATTTTGGCACTAGAACCAGATACATTAAAAGCGGTATATGTTAGTCCATTGTGGCTAGTTGTTTTAGGCGTTAGCTATCATGTGTTTTATAAACCACGCATGAAAAAACTAGGCCAAGAAACTTTTGATTAATTATTCATAATTTCAAAAAAGCCAATCATCTGTGATTGGCTTTTTTATTTAGGTTCTTTAATCAACCAACAAATGCTGATATTTATCGGCTTTTTTTCGTAGATAATCCCAAACCAATTTAATGCGCGGTTCATGTTGTAAATCAACAAAGGTCAGCATCCAAAACGTGTGGGTAAAGCGAACTTGTTGCTCTAACACTTCTTCAAGTTCCGGTTTATCATCTGCCAAAAACTTGGGCAAAATCGCAAGTCCTGCGCCAGCACTCACCGCAATTTGTTGGGCCAAAATACTGCTGCTACGGAAGTTAGCATTCAGCTTTAAAGGTAAACGTTCTAGACAATACAACTCAGGGCTATACACCAGATCATCAATATAGTTCACAAAGCGATGTTGGGTTAAATCTTCTAAGGCTCGGATAGGCGGGTTTTGGGCCAGATAGTTTTTGCTACCATAAATTTTTAAACAATAATCTGATAATCGCGTAATGATGTAAGGGCCAGACGTAGGACGATCAATTGATACCACAATATCTGCCTCACGGTGTGAAAGCTTAATCATTTTTGGCACTGGAATTAGGTCGATGGTGAGCAGTGGATATTGGATAGAGAACTCAGCCAGTAAGCGAGCTAAAAACGCAGTACCAAAACCTTCAGGTGTGCCAATTCGCACACGACCTTGCAAAGGTTGATGTGGTTTTTCAATTTGTAAGAAAGCTTGTTCCATTTGCTCAACTCGAGGAACCAGTGCCATCCCTTCGAGTGTCAGCTCATAACCTGTCGCTTCACGCTTAAACAGCGTTGTACCCAAAGCAAGTTCTAGGGCCTGAATCCGTCTAGCCACCGTACTGTGCTCGACACCAATAATCCGCGCAGCATTGGTCAAAGTTTTAGTCCGAGCTAAAACCAGAAAAAAATGTAGATGATCCCAATCCACTTTCATTTTTGTTGTCATCCTTGTGCATATTTGCACAACAATCGTGCATGAATTTCCGTTGGTGGTCAAAGTTTTCTTTGTTAGTCTCAATTGAAACTGAAATAAAGAAAATACGATCAAAATGTATTTTCTAATAATTGAACACAATAAAAATATGGCCTACGGAGAGGTTATGAACACAATCCAAAAAATCGAATTGGAAACCGCTAAATTACTCATTAACGGAAATTTTATCGAATCTGAAACACAGGAATGGCAAGACATTGTTAACCCTGCGACTCAGGAAGTAATTGGTCGTGTACCATTTGCAACGGTTAAAGAAGTTGACGCTGCTATTCAAGCTGCACAAGATGCTTTTGCCTCTTGGCGACAAACCCCAATTCAGGCACGTATGCGCATCATGCTCAAGCTACAAGACTTAATCCGTGCCAACATGAAAGAAATTGCACAAGTATTAACGGCGGAACAGGGTAAAACCTTGGCAGACGCTGAAGGCGATATTCAACGTGGTCTAGAAGTGGTTGAACATGCCTGTTCAGTTGGTACTTTGCAAATGGGTGAATATGTTGAAGGTGTAGCGCGTGGTGTAGACACTTACACATTGCAGCAACCTTTGGGTGTCTGTGCGGGTATTACGCCGTTTAATTTCCCAGCCATGATTCCACTTTGGATGTTCCCAATGGCAATCGTGTGTGGCAATACATTTGTTTTAAAACCATCAGAACAAGACCCGTTATCAACCATGATGCTGGTTGAGCTTGCGATTCAAGCAGGCGTTCCAGCAGGTGTGCTCAACGTTGTGCATGGCGGTAAAGAAGTGGTTGACCGTTTGTGTACGCACAAAGACATTAAAGCGATTTCATTTGTAGGTTCAACTGCAGTTGGAACACATGTTTATAACCTTGCAGGGCAACATGGTAAACGCGTGCAGTCGATGATGGGTGCAAAAAACCATGTTGTGGTCATGCCTGATGCCAATAAAGAACAAACTTTAAATGCTTTGGTGGGCGCAGCGTTTGGTGCTGCTGGGCAACGCTGTATGGCATTGTCGGTTGCAGTCATGGTCGGTGACAGCAAACAATGGATTCAAGAGTTAGTTGAAAAAGCGAAAACCTTAAAAGTAAACGCAGGCCATGAGCCAAATACTGATATTGGCCCTGTCATTTCAAAACGTGCTAAAGCGCGAGTACTCGACTTAATTAATAGCGGTGTTGAGCAAGGTGCAGAGTTACTACTCGATGGTCGCGATGTTCAAGTACAAGGCTATGAAGCGGGCAACTTTGTAGGTGCAACGATTTTTAGTGGCGTAAATACCGACATGCGTATTTATAAAGAAGAAATCTTTGGTCCAGTTCTTTCAATTATTTGTGTCGACACACTTGATGAAGCGATTGCGCTTATCAACGCCAATCCATTTGGTAACGGTGTAGGTCTATTTACCCAAAGCGGTGCGATTGCACGTACTTTCCAAAACTTAATTGATATTGGTCAAGTGGGTATCAATATTCCAATTCCTGTGCCAGTGCCTTTCTTTAGCTTTACGGGTTCAAGAGGTTCAAAACTGGGTGATTTGGGACCATACGGCAAACAGGCTGTGCAGTTCTATACCCAAACCAAAACCATTACCAGTCGCTGGTTTGAAGATAGCCATGAAGTTGGCGGTGTAAATACAACAATTAGTTTACGTTAAGGGGATCACGGATGAATATCGCCTTTATCGGTCTAGGCAATATGGGCGGCAAAATGGCCCATAACCTACTGAAAGCCGGAATCAAAGTTTATGGTTATGACCTCAGTGAAGTCGCGATTCAGCACTTTGCCGAGGCAGGTGGGGTGGTGTGTGATAGCCCACAGGATGCAGCTAAACAAGCTGATGTCGTTATTAGCATGTTGCCTGCGGCCAAGCATGTTAAGGAAGTTTACTTAGGCGAAAATGGTGTATTGGAGGTGCTAAAAGCAGGTAGCTTATGCATTGATAGCAGTACCATTGACCCACAAACCATTAAAGACATTGCTGCTGTTGCGCATAGTAAAAATATTAAAATCTGTGATGCACCCGTCTCTGGTGGAACCATTGGTGCTCAAGCAGGAACTCTAACCTTTATGGTGGGTGCCGATGATCAAACCTTTAACGAAGTAAAACATGTGCTTAGCCACATGGGCAAAAACATAGTTCATTGTGGTGATGTCGGTGCAGGTCAAATTGCCAAAATCTGCAATAACCTGATTTTGGGTATTTCAATGGCTGCTGTTGCTGAAGGTATGGCGCTGGGTGTGAAGCTAGGTATTGACCCACAAGCATTGGCAGGCGTCATTAATACTTCAAGCGGTCGTTGCTGGAGCTCGGACGTATGTAACCCATGGCCGCATATTAATGAAAATGCCCCAGCATCTCGAGGTTACCAAGACGGCTTTGCAACTCAGCTGATGCTAAAAGATTTGGGTCTTGCAGTAGAAGCGGCAGGCCAAGTCAAACAGCCAGTCGTATTAGGTGGCATGGTGCAACAGCTGTATCAGCAAATGTGCATGCGCGGTAATGCCAATCTCGATTTTTCGAGCATTATTCAGCAATACCTGCCACAAGAGGCATAACGGTAAAGCCAAAGGATGGCTTTAAACACATAAACCCTGTCGTGAATAACAACAAATCCGGACTGAGGGAAAAGATATGATGGATTATCAAAATGCTGCACAGACTTTCGATTTGGAAAGCACTGCAAAACAGATGTTATCAGGTTCACTTGATGCCTTAAATGCTTGTTATGAATGCTGTGATCGACACGCAGATGGCGACAAAATTGCACTGTATTGGCAAGGAAAAGATGGACGAAAAGAGCAATATACCTTCCGTGAATTAAAAGATTGGTCAAGTCAGTTTGCCAACTTTCTAAAATCACAAGGTGTAAAAGCAGGCGACCGTATTTCAGGTCTATTACCAAGAACACCTGAATTGATCGTGACTATTTTTGCAGCTTGGCGAATTGGTGCTGTCTATCAACCACTATTTACTGCATTTGGCCCAAAAGCGATTGAGCACCGTATTCAGCTTGCACAAAGTAAGCTGGTGGTGACCGATACGGGCAACCGTAGCAAGCTTGATGAAATTGAAAATTGCCCTGCAATTGTGACGGTGGCCGATGCACAAGGTACTCCGCTTAAAGCAGGTGATTTTAACTTTTGGAATGAAGTAAAACAGCAGTCTGATCAATGCGATTTGGTCATGCGTAGCATCCAAGATCCTTTCTTGCTCATGTTTACTTCAGGCACTACAGGTCCTGCTAAACCATTGGAAGTGCCTTTAAAAGCATTGATTGCCTTTGGTCGATATATGCAAGATGCCATTGGTTTAACCGAAGAAGATTCGTTTTGGAATATTGCTGATCCGGGCTGGGCGTATGGTCTGTACTACGCGATTACTGGGCCGTTATTCTTGGGTCACGCTACTTTGTTTTATGAAGGTGGTTTCAGCACAGATAGCTTATGCCAAATTGTGAAAGATTATAAAGTTAACAACTTGGCAGGCGCACCAACTGCTTACCGCATGATGATGGCGGCTGATCCAGCACAAATGGCACCGTTAAAAGGGCAGTTCCGTGTGGTGAGCAGCGCAGGTGAACCACTGAATCCAGAAGTAATACGTTGGTTTAAACAAGTGCTTGATGCTCCGATTTATGACCATTACGGACAAACTGAAGTGGGCATGGTGGTGTGTAATCATCATGGTTTAAAACATGAAATTCATGCTGGTTCAGCAGGTTTCCCAAGTCCGGGCTATCGCGTTGCTATTGTCAATGAACAAGGTGAAGAACTTCCGCCAGATACACCGGGAATTTTAGCAGTCGACATTAGCCAGTCTCCAATGATGTGGTTCGGCGGCTATAAAGAAAGTCGCAAATCGCCCTTCATTGGTCATTACTACTTAACTGGCGACACTGCCGAGCTTCATGCCGATGGCAGCATGAGCTTTGTTGGTCGTAGTGATGATGTAATCACTACATCGGGCTATCGTATTGGGCCTTTCGATGTAGAAAGTGCTTTGCTTGAACACGACGCTGTGATTGAAGCAGCAGTGATTGGTGTGCCTGATCCGGACCGTACCGAAGTGGTTAAGGCCTTCGTAATTTTAGCTGCGGATGCTCAACCTTCCGATACACTTGCTGAACAACTCAGCCAATTTGTTAAAAGACGACTTTCTGCACATGCTTACCCACGTTTAGTTGAATTTGTGAGTGAATTACCTAAAACTCCAAGTGGCAAAATTCAGCGCTTTTTATTGCGTAATCAAGAAATTGCTAAACAACAAGCTAAAGCAGGGTAAAGGAAATAATAATGCAATTTACCGAAGAACAATTACTCATTCGTGATATGGCGAAAAGTTTCGCCCAAGAACAAATTAAGCCTAATGCTAGCGATTGGGATCGAGATGGGACATTCCCGAAAGAAACCTTGGCTCAAATGGGGCAACTCGGTTTTATGGGGATGCTTGTTTCAGAGCAATGGGGTGGTTCAGACACGGGTAACTTAGCCTATGTACTAGCTCTTGAAGAAGTTGCGGCAGCAGATGGCGCAACCTCAACCATCATGAGTGTACATAACTCGGTTGGCTGTGTGCCTATTTTAAAATTTGGTACTGACGAGCAAAAAGAGCGCTTTTTAAAACCTTTAGCGCAAGGTGAAATGATCGGCGCTTTTGCTTTAACCGAACCGCATACTGGCTCAGATGCGGGAGCCATTAAAACCCGAGCAGTGAAAGATGGCGATGATTACATCTTAAATGGAGCCAAGCAGTTTATTACCTCGGGTAATAATGCCGGCGTCATTATTGTGTTTGCCGTGACCGATCCGAGCGCGGGCAAAAAAGGTATTAGTGCCTTTTTAGTCCCACGCGAAACACCGGGCTATGAAGTGATTCGTGTTGAAGAAAAACTCGGTCTGCATGCTTCAGATACCTGCCAAATTGCGCTGACGGATGTACGCATCCATAAAAGTCTCATGCTGGGTAAAGAAGGTGAAGGTCTGAAAATTGCTCTCGCCAATTTAGAAGGTGGACGTATTGGTATTGCTGCACAAGCAGTCGGTCTAGCACGTGCGGCACTCGAAGAAGCAACTCGCTATGCCAAAGAGCGTATTACTTTTGGAAAACCAATTTTTGAGCATCAAACCATCGCGTTTCGCCTTGCTAGCATGGCAACTGAAATTGAAGCAGCGAGACAACTGGTTCACTACGCTGCGCGTTTAAAAGAAGCAGGTCAACCGTGTCTCAACGAAGCTTCAATGGCCAAGTTATTTGCTTCAGAAATGACTGAACGTGTGTGCTCGAGTGCGCTACAAGTGTTTGGTGGTTATGGCTATCTCAGAGACTTCCCAATTGAACGCATTTATCGTGATGCGCGTATTTGTCAAATTTACGAAGGCACGAGTGATATTCAGCGTTTAGTCATCGCACGTAGTCTATAAAATCAGAACAAGGAATAAATAATGCAGTGGCAAAGTATTTTATTAGAAAAGCGTAATGGGGTTGGACTGATTACATTAAATCGCCCTCAAGCGCTCAATGCTTTAAACAGCGAATTAATTAGTGAAATTAATCAGGCATTAGATCAGCTCGAAAAAGACCGCGAAATTGGTTGCATCGTATTAGCAGGTTCTGAAAAGGCTTTTGCCGCAGGAGCTGACATTAAAGAAATGGCTGATTTGGCATTTCCTGATATTTATTTAGATGACTTTTTTCATCTTGCAGACCGTATTGCACAGCGCCGTAAACCTCTAATTGCAGCGGTGAGTGGCTATGCATTGGGTGGTGGCTGTGAGTTGGCGCTGATGTGTGACTTTATTTATTGTGCTGATAACGCCAAGTTTGGCTTACCTGAAGTGACCTTAGGTGTAATTCCCGGCATTGGCGGTACACAACGCTTAACCCATGCGATTGGTAAAGCCAAAGCAATGGAAATGTGCCTTACCGCTCGTCAAATGGGCGCTGTAGAAGCAGAGCAAAGTGGTTTAGTCGCACGTGTGTTTACTAAAGAAGAATTACTTGAACAAACCTTGCAAGCCGCTGAAAAAATTGCGGCACGCTCTTTAACAGCAAATATGATTCTTAAAGAAACCATCAACCGAGCTTTTGAAGTAAACCTTACTGAAGGCTTGCGTTTTGAAAGACGTATGTTCCATTCAATATTTGCAACATTTGACCAAAAAGAAGGGATGCAGGCTTTTGTTGAAAAACGAAAGGCAAATTTTAAAAATCAATAAGAGATCAATAAAATGAATACAGAAAATCACTTAATGATTGAGCAACAAGGTAAGTTGGGCATAATTACCTTAGACCGTGTGACTCATCTCAACGCATTATCGCTAGATATGATTAAAAGTATTGGCGCCCAATTGGAACTGTGGCGAAATGATGCTGCTGTTCAGGCAGTGTTAATTAAGTCAAATAGCCCAAAAGCCTTCTGTGCCGGTGGAGATATCCGCTATCTCTATGACAGTTATAAAAATGGCACGGCCGATTACAAAGGCTACTTTAGTGCCGAATATAAAATGCTAAATATACTGCGTGAATATGAAAAGCCAATCATTGTTGTGCTTGATGGCTATGTATTAGGTGGCGGTTTTGGCTTGGCTCAGGCTTGCCACATTGTGGTGAGCAGTGAAAAATCTAGATTTGCCATGCCTGAAACAGCGATTGGTTTTTTCCCAGACGTTGGTGCAACTCATTTCCTGTCTCGCCTTGATGATATTGGTGTTTATATGGCCATTACGGGTGAGCAGATCAGCAGTAGCGATGCGCTTTACCTCGATTTAATTGACTATCATGTGCCAAGCGAGCAGTTACAAGCGTTGCAAGATGCTCTCGTTGAAGCGCCAAGTTTAAGCAAAGAGGGAATTGAACGCATCATTACCCGATTTATTACTCGTCCTGCTGAAAGTGAACTCAAACAGTTGGCAGAAGGTATTCGTAAACACTTCGGATATCAGCATTTAGATGAAATCGAACAAAGTCTTGAAAATGAACAAGATGAAAGCTTAAAAACTTGGGCAAGCAAGATGCTCAGCATTTTGCAACAGCGCTCATTTATTGCCAAACAAACCAGTTTGAAACTGCAACATTTAGGCCGTGGACTTTCTTTACCACAGTGTATGCAGCTTGAACGTGATTTACAGGATATCTGGTTTGAGCATGGTGACTTTATTGAAGGTGTGCGTGCTCTCATTGTCGATAAAGACAAACAACCACAGTGGCAAGAACGTAATTCGAAATTTGAGCCAATTTTAGAAAAATTGAGCTAAACCGAATTACAAAAACATAAAAAGCTTAAGGAGATAAAGCGAGACCTGAAAATGCTTATGGTCAGGGCTGGTCATAAGCATAAAAAAGATAAAACAAGAAAATCTAAAAAGGATATTACGATGCAATCAATACATGGAAACGGTTCAAATACTAAAAAGTCGTCACATCGATTAGCAGGTATCTCTAGCATGGTCGGCACCACCATTGAGTGGTATGACTTTTTTATTTACGGTGCGGCGGCGGCGCTCATTTTTAATAAGCTATTTTTCCCAAATCTGGATGCACTTACCGGCGTGCTTGCTGCATTTGCCACCTATGCCGTTGGATTTATTGGAAGACCATTAGGCGGCTTAGTCTTTGGTCATTTTGGTGACAAGATTGGCCGTAAATCGATGTTGCTACTGACCTTGATGCTCATGGGGATCCCAACCGTACTGATTGGCTTATTACCGACTTATGAATCAATTGGATATTGGGCTGCGATTGGTTTGGTTGTCTTGCGATTCATTCAAGGTATGGCAATGGGCGGTGAATGGGGCGGTGCTGTACTGATGGCCGTTGAACATGCACCCGAAGGCGGTAAAGGGTTTTGGGGAAGCTTGCCTCAAGCTAGTACAGGTGGTGGCTTAATGCTAGCCTCAATCGCGTTGGGTCTGGTGTCGTTATTACCTGAAGAAGCACTGTTTAGTTGGGGTTGGCGTTTACCATTTCTTGCCAGCATTATTTTACTGGCAGTAGGTTGGTATATTCGTGTAAAAGTGCCAGAGTCACCAGATTTCGAAAAAGTAAAACAACAGTCTGAAGAAGTTAAAGTTCCTGCTTTACAGGTTTTTAAAAACCATCCAAAGCAACTCATCACCATTATTTTGGCTCGCGCTGCCGAAAATGCATGGTTCTATATTGCCTCAACATTTACATTGGCTTATACCACTGCACAACTTGGAATCCCACGCCAAGACATTTTATTTGCTACCATTTGCGGTGCAGCCGTCATTTTATTTATGACACCTTTATGCGGACATTTGTCGGATAAAGTCGGCCAACGCAATATGTTTATGTTTGGTCTATGCATATTGGCGCTTTACTGCTATCCATTTTTTACCATGCTCAACACAAAAGATCCGGTATTAGTGTGGACAGCAATTGTTTTGGCAATTGGCGTTGTGTTCCCAATTATGTATGCGCCGCAAGCTCAGCTTTTTGCACGTCAATTTCCAGCGGAAATTCGTTATAGTGGAATCTCGATTTCGGTACAGTTAGCTGGCGTATTAGGTGGTGGTTTGGCACCGATGATTGCTACTAAATTGTTGAGTGTCGGGCAGGGTAATCCATATCTAATTATGCTTTATATTGGAAGTATGGCTGTAGTCGCAATTATATCGACGTCATTTATGCCGCGTGATTGGAGTGCTAAAACGGATGAAGCTTATTATAAAAAGTCGAATTTAAATTTAAAAACCAAAATTGATTAATAGGTATTAATGTTTCTTAATCGTATTGCTACCTGACTATATAAAAATTGGGACTCATGCCAAAAATAGGTATGAGTCCCCAATAAGAAATTAAACATCAATCAAGCATGCAAACATAGCATATCCATCAATAACCATGGGTGGGCCTGCACGATGAGCACGAAAACCCGCAGCACGTAATAACCGCTCTACCCCCAGAGGAGAGGTGGTAATGAGTTGTTTTGCACCTTGTTCTCTTGCAAAGTTGATAGATTCTTGCAGAATTGCAATAGAGACGGGCGATGACACAGCTTGACTAGCTGAAGATGGTGGATTCGAGAAATCTACTGCTGAGAATCTTGATAACTCCCAAATTTCTGGTGAGCAAGGAATAGGCATTCCATTAAGTAATTGAGGAAATATCTCACCAAGTAAATAAGGTTGAGTAGTCGGTAGTAATCTGGCACAACCAATAATATTAGATTCTCTATCTTGAGCGACGACATAGGCGGTATCGACTTTGTCAAACTGATCTAGTTCTTCATTATTAGGACAGTTCAACTCCCAACCTAAATATTCAACAAATACCCTATAGCGGTAATTTTTAAATTTAGTATATAGGCCTTCTGAAAAATTATTTTGAAATCCAGCAATAACATTCATTACAAGTGCTTCCACTTATTTTTCAAGTGACTTTACTTAACAGGTGAGGAAGCGGTAACTGTAAGAATTTACAGGTTTCTAAGAGAAATATGGAGTTAATTTAGCCATTGTTTGGGTTGTATTGATTTGGGCATAAATGAACTGTTCCCAGAACAAAGTATCGATTTTCTTTTCAATTAGTGTTTCAGTAACTTCAAATCCAATATCTGTACCAGATACATCAACAAGCATAATATTGCTTCGAGGCAGTCCAATTCTTTTTATACTTGTGATGCCATTGTACTCAATAAATTCCCAATCCCATCCTGTACTTAAAGCTGGGGTCAGTGATGTTGCCCATTCAGTAAAACCATAATAGAGAATTTGAGAATCTTCAATTTGTGTTGATTCAACAATAGATATGAGGTGTTGGAGCGGATAGTTCATGAGCTGGTTTTCATTCATTCGAATAAAACCATCTGCTGATATTGAGAAATAAGGGGGGATGGTGACCATGCTACCTGTTCAAGTGACTTGAATTGGGGTTCAATGGATAAATAACATAAATTATTGCCAATAAAATACTGTTATGTTTAACAGGTTAAATGTAATTGTATGGCATACACCGTTAAGCTGTTCTTACTAGAGAGTTATTCAGCCTTTAAGGCTTACTTATGAAAAAACGAGAATTTTGTAGTTTTAATATGCAAACTGCGTTTTAAAAAATGCTAGATAGATTGGAGTTGCTGTAGATCTTTTAGTGTGTATCAAGTCTCATTGTTAAAATAATAATCCTAAGTAAGGTGATTTATAATGTAATTGCTTGATTTATTAAATTATTAAAGGTGTGTTTAGTTTATTTGTATAATAATTAGTAAAATTATATCGGCTAGATAGGTGATAGAAAATATTGTTTAATTAAATTAATGAAAACTGAATATCAATAATAATTAATAGGTCTCCTTGATCTTTTTTAAAATACTTATTTTTTGGAATAAAATGCATCCTGTAAAATTTAATTTTTCAAGCATAATCCGCACATGGAATATAACAACCTTAGAAGCTCTCATAAATTTAGTTTGGCTGAATAATTTACAACCATATTTGGCTTAAAAAAGAGTTGTTAATTAGATGATGAATTCAAAATCTGAAATTGAGAAGTCAGATAAAGAAAATTAGGTATTTAAAAGCTTTATTGAAATAAAGGTAAACGAACAGACCTACGCTTCGATTGGATTGTTTGAATTCACAATATGCAACTGAACAAAAAATGATTTGTGAATGGAGTCTAATGAGAGTAAATGGAAAATTGGCAAGAGGATTTATTATCAGAATTTCTGATCGTAAAAAATGAATACCAGCTGTTTGAGATCGTTAAATCTACAGCTTCAAAGCTTGGATTTGATTATTGTGCTTATGGTATGCAGTCGCCATTATCTATTGCTGAACCAAAAACGATTATGTTGAATAATTACCCAGAAGCATGGCAAAAGCGGTATGTGGAACGGCAATATGTGAAGATAGATCCAACTGTGCAGCATTGTATGGTATCACTTCAACCTCTTGTCTGGTCGAGCCAATTTGCAAAGACACAAGAAGAAAAAGATTTCTGGGAGGAGGCGCGCTCTTATGGCCTTAATGTCGGTTGGGCTCAGTCAAGCCGCGACTTTATTGGAACCAGAGGGATGTTAACACTCGCAAGATCCAGTGACCAATTGTCGGAAAAAGAGCAAAAGGCACAATATACAAATATGTATTGGTTGTCTCAGACAGTGCATTCTAGCATTGCTAAAGTTGTAAATGAAGTGGAATTCGCTCAGTTTAATCTTTATTTAACGAACCGAGAAAAAGAGGCACTGCGTTGGACTGCTGAGGGTAAAACGTCAGCAGAAATTGCCCAGATTCTAGGGGTGACTGAAAGAACAGTAAATTTTCACCTCGGAAACTCAATGCAGAAGTTAAATGTGAATAATAAAATTTCAGCAGCTATCCGAGCTGTGATGTTAGGACTTTTATAAAGTATACCTATAAATAATACATCTGAATAAAGTAAATACTTGTAATATTTATATTTTAAATCAATCATTACTTAACTTATTATAAAAGCTATTTATCTGGGTTTTCTTTAAAAATTAAACCAAATGGAAAAATTTAATTATATGTTATTCATGATTTTGTATGAGTGTTAAAATTAATTATATTAATTTTAAAAATTTTATATTGGTTGTAGGGAGTTATAATGTTGAAATATGATTTATTTTTAAATAAATAATATGGGTGGATTGTTAATCTATACTTAAATGGCCTATTGGTATGTCAAATAAGAATTAAATATCTATAAAATAATTATGCCAACTGAGAAGTCGCTTATGGATTGAAAGCTTTTAGATACTTGTTTAATACTAAAAAAGTAAAGATAAAAATGAATTTAATTTTTAATCTAATTGCAAAAATAAAAAATAGAAATGAGTAAGACAATTTATAAAAGGTATCCAGCTTCTCGATTTTTATAAATATAGACCAACCTGTAAGCACTTACAGGTGTAATAAATGGCACCCACACATAAAATATAATGTGAATTTATATTTTAAACAAAAAGTATATTCATTTTTATTAAAAGCCCCGACGAGAAATGTAATTTCTAAATTAGCGAATTTTAAGGGTGCATTATAATTAATCGGAGTAAGTTATGGCTGTAATGGATACGGATAATATCATTGCAACATTGGAATCCCACGCAAATTTAAATGGAAGTAAGGTTGCTTTCGAGTATTTAGGGCGTCAATCGGGTGGTATTCAGTCTCTTACGTATAAAGATTTGAACGCTCGGGTTCAACATCAAGCTCAGGTATTAATGAATCTTGTAGACAGTGGTGGTCGCGCCGTGTTGCTGTTTGAGCCTGGGTTGGACTTTATCGTATCGTTCTTTGCCTGTCTAAAAGCTAAAATTATCGCGGTACCCGTCAGCCTACCTTTTAATCGTAATGGTTTTTCTAATATTTTGAATATTATGAATGACTGTGAGCCAAAAATAGTACTCACCACAAAAAAGATTCTTGAGCTATCAGGTCTGATCACATTAAAAGCTCAAAATGAAAGCTTAATATTACATGCCGTTGATGCTGAGCTACAGCGTGATTTGGTACAAAAAGATTTCCCGCTCATTACTGAAGAAGATATCTGCTTCCTGCAATACACTTCGGGATCAACAGGTTGGCCTAAAGGGGTAATTGTTACCCATAAGAATATTATGGCAAATGAAGTCATGATTGCTGAAGCTTTTGGCACACAACCTGAAGATATTGGTCTTACATGGCTGCCTGTTTACCACGATATGGGGTTGATTGGTTCAGTTTTGCAAACTGTGTATGTGGGCCTGACTTGCTATGTCATGTCACCGCTAGACTTTATTCGTAAGCCTCTAAAATGGCTGCAATTTATCAGTGAAAAAGGTGTCACAATTACTGGTGGACCAAACTTTGCTTATGAATTATGTCTGCACCGCATCTCTGATGAGCAGGCTGCATCGCTTGATCTGAGTCGTTTACGTGTGCTGTTTAATGGTGCTGAGCCGATCAAAGCTCACGTCATGCAATGCTTCATGGAAAAGTTCAATACCCAGTCGAAACTGAGACTAGATACTTTCTTGCCATGCTATGGATTGGCAGAAGTTACGCTTTTAGTTAGTGGCGTAACTGGCCCTCTCAATGCAATTTCAATCGATCGTGACAAGTTAAATGCCAATCTAATACAAGCCAGTCAAGATCAGACCGCCGTGCAAGTGGTGAGCTGTGGCAAGATCTCGGCACATATTGATTGCCGTATTGTCAATCCGCATACCCGTAAAGAAGTAGCGGCTCATGAAGTTGGTGAAATCTGGCTAGCAGGTGAGAGCGTTACAGCAGGTTACTGGCAGAAGCCAGAGGTCAATCAGGAAACTTTTGCGGCGACTATCATTGATGACGAGGGTCAGCCGAGTCAAGTGCACTACTTGAGAACGGGTGATATGGGCTTTGTCAAAGACGGAGACCTCTATATAACTGGCCGCCTTAAGGATGTGATTATCATCCGTGGCAAGAACTATTACCCGCAAGATATCGAGTGCTCTGTTGAAATGGCACATCCTGCTGTTCGTAAAGGCTGTGTTGCGGCAGTGAATGTTGCTGATTCTGAGGGTGTTACGGTTGTACTTGAGATCAAGAAGAAATCACTAGACAAGACTCTCAATTTTGAAGCCATTAGAACTCAGGTCAAGGAACAAGTGACAGCTGATATTGGCTTACCTGTAGAAGGCGTCTATTTACTGCATCAAGGCCGAATTAACAAAACTACTAGCGGCAAAATTAGAAGAAGAAAAATTAAAGAGCAAATCGAACGCGGTCAATTGGTTTGTTTAACCCATCCAAACCGTAGAACAGTGATTGCTCGAAACTATGTCAAAAACGGCTTAGAAGTCATCCGTGATCGTGAGCAGCGGGGGCAGCTGATTCGTTATAGCTCCAATCTTCTGAACTCAATGATCAAGGAACGTGAAGTACGCGCGCTGATTTTTAATCGTCTGAAAAGTGCTTTGTTTTAACCCTTACCCTTTAATCATTTGAGTGAAAATCCATGTCACTTACATCTAATTTGCGGCAGTTTCAGTCTGCTGCTCGTCTGGAGCAAATTTTAGGCTCCGTACATGATAACAACAACGATTTTTCTTGGTCCGCTGCCATCGAGCGTGATGAGAAAGAGCAATATCCTCAGCGTGCTGTTGATTTTCTGAATGCGGTGGGTATGAACCGTTTCTATGTACCTTCAGAGCTCGGAGGTCGTATGGAAATTGGTGAAGAGTTGCTATATCTGCATCGTGTGTTGGCACGACGTGATCTAACCATCAATTCGACCTATAGCACGAACGCTTGGTCTGTGATCGTATGGATCGGCGGTAATGCGAATCAATGCCAAAACATTGCTAGCCGAATTTTAAGTGGTGCTGCTCCAGCATTGGCTTATAGCGAGAAAGCGCATGGTGCTGACCTATTATCTAGTGAAGTGACAGCACAGCCTGCCGAGAGTAAATACATCTTAAATGGCGAAAAATGGTCAATCAACCGCGCCACTTTAGGAGACTCTTTAAGCCTAATCGCTAAAACATCGAATGATCGTGGACCACGTAGTTTGAGTGCATTCTGGCTTGATAAGCGTCATATGGCTTCTAAAGGAACATATAGTCTGAACCGCCTGCCAACAGTGGGCATGCGTGGTTTAGATATTAGTGGTATTGGCTTTAACAACGCTGAAATTCACAAAGATGCTTTGATCGGTGAAGAGGGCCAAGGGTTGGAACTTGGACTCAAAACCCTACAGGTAACGCGTGCATATTGCAGTAGTTTCTCGCTGGGGGCTGGCGATACGATGCTACGAATCGCGACCGAGTTTGCTATCGAACGCGAGTTATATAACAAAAAAGTAATAAGCATTCCACTGGTGCGTGAGCAGCTCGCTACAGCCTATGCCTATCTATTAGCAGCGGAGGTGTTATCACTCGTTGGCGCACGTGGATTACACGTTTGTATTAATCAGTTCAGTACATGGTCGCCAATCGTCAAGGTACTGGTGCCTGAGTATGTAGAGTCACTTGCCAAGATCACTTCTTCAGTGCTTGGGTCACGTTTCTTCTTAAGAAATGCATATGCAGATGGAATGTACCAGAAAGCATTCAGAGACCATCTGATTGTTAGTGTGTTTGACGGGAGTAGCACCGTTTGTCTAGACAGTCTGAGTTTCCAGCTCAAATCAGCCAATAAAGGTCGTAGCAAAAAAGCCGACCATCTCAACCAAGCCGAAGCTAAAGCACGCTATCGCCAGTTGTATGACTTACAAGTGGAGACAGACGCTATTGATTTTCGTGGGCTTGAGATTTTCAACCGAGATGGCGATTTGGTGATGGAGTCGCTGGAGACAATCATTGAAATGCTCAACGATGCCGAAGCTACAGTAGGGTTGTCTACTGAAATGCTATCTACGCTACGTGAGCATGCAGACCGGCTTCTGGTTGAACAGCATTCATTGGATCAAAAAATTCAGAATTACTTTTCAAACTCTGAGGAAAGCAAAGAGTTTGAAACTTTGCGTTTTAGCCTCGCTCGAGGCTACGCAGAACTGTTTGCCCGCATTGCTGTGCTGGGTTTCTGGGTCTTCAACCGTCATGGCTTAAGGACTGCTTTAAAGGATGGAGCATGGTTGATCATTTTCCTAAATGCTGCTGAAGGGCAGACATCTCCTCCTATTACGTCATTACGTGAAAGCACATTAGCAGATTTGCTAGACCGAATTTCAACCAACCACATGTTATCTGTTATCGATTTCGCATTGGCACCGCGTGATGCCAAACCAGTTAAAGAGGAGATTACCCCATGAATAAGGATAAAGTTTACTGGAGCGCGATCATTCGTACGCTAGTAGCTAAAGAGATGCGTGTAGAGCCTGAGACGATTGATCCAGAGCAAAAATTTACCAGTTATGGTCTTGATTCGATCGTTGCTTTGTCTGTGTCTGGGGACTTGGAAGATCTGACAAAACTGGAACTTGAGCCGACACTGCTATGGGATTACCCAACAATCAATGCATTGGCTGAATATCTGGTTTCTGAGTTGCAACAGGGAGTTGCTTCATGAATAACATTGCGAGCCTAGAACCAAAAATTCTGTCGCGTCATGCGATTTCTGCAGAACAACTTGGTATTTGGTATATCCAGCGTCTTGAGCCAACTTGCAGTGCCTACAATATGGTGGTGGCTTTTGATGTGAAGGTCAACCAGCCATTAGGCAATAAGCCGATGGAGATTTTGGAAGCAGTGTTACATGATTATCCGTTACTACGTGTAAGCATGCCTGCCAATGATCAGGGCATTGAGCAAATCATCTGGGATCGTGTATATCCTAATATCATTCTCTCTGATGCTCGTCATGTTGAAGCTTCTGATTTGACGAAATTAGTCGAACAGGATACCAAGCAACCATTTGACCTAACTCAGCCACCTTTGTGGCGTATCCATTGTTATGAGCGTGGTCAGAATCACTATGTGATTGCAGTTGTGATTCATCATGCCTTAATGGATTTCTGGTCAATTGGCTTGTTGCTGCGTGATGTCTGCAAGCGTTTTGGGCTAGTGACAGAGTCAAATCTAGTGAACGGAATCGAGTTCGCTCAATATGCAGATAAGCAGAAGAGCAACGTGATTGGTGATGCTGATGAAAGCTTACTGTTTTGGAAAAATGCGTTAAAGCATGCTCCACATGTGCATAGCATTCCACTTGATTATCCACGTCCAGCTGTGCAACAACATAAAGGTAGCTCGGTAATTTTCCGTGTACCTGAGTCAGTATCGTCTGGTCTTGTAAACTTGGCGAAAGATTATGAAATTACCTTGTTCGGTCTTGTACTATCGGGCTTCTATATCCTGCTGAACAAACTATCAAATGAAAATAATCTAGTCGTTGCCACAGCAGTAGCAGGTCGACTTGAACGCTCTTTGCGCAATGCACTAGGACAGTTTGTCAATACAATTGCTCTTAACATAGACATCGATGCTGATCAGACTTTACGTCAATTTACACAGCAGGTGCAGGAACAATTAAAACAGAGTCTTAAACATCAAAAAGTTGCTTTTTCCAGAGTGGTTGAAGCTGTTTCACCAAAGCGTGATGGCAGTATCAACCCATTGGCTCAGGTTGGAATGTTTTGGGAACGTCTAGGTGGTTTGGATGAGTTTAAAGAATTACTCTTACCAATCCAGAATCCAGCTACTTTAGCTGGTCAAGACCTTACGCTAGGAAGCTTTCCAGTTCGCCAACAAGAAGGCCAACTAGATATTATGCTAGAAATGGGTGGTGAATATCAGGGTGAACTGATTGGCGTACTGAAATACAACTCTGAAATATTTTCTGCGGAGTCTGCCGAGAATATGGTGCAACTACTGCAAGTTGTACTATCGGAAATGGTGGCTCATCCTGAACGTAAGATCGTTGAGTTAGATATCGCACCTGATTATGCGAATGGCATTCAGCTAGGCTATCTACGTGGTCAGGTGACCGACTATCCTCGACATGATCTACTGGGAATGATTCTAAAACAGATCGATGAGCGTGGTCACAATCATGCTATGACTTCTAGAGATCATGCTGTCAGCTATCATGAGTTAGGTCAGCATATTGCTGGGATTGCTGAATATTTACGTGCACATGGTATTACCAATGGGGATCGTGTAGGTCTGATGGTAGACCGCACTGTGCTATTGCCCGCGGCAGTCCTCGGAATCTGGGCGGCAGGAGCAGCATATGTACCGTTGGATCCTAGTTTCCCAAGAGAACGTTTGCATAACATCGTAGAAGATGCTGAACCTAAAGTCATCTTGACCCAAACTGACTTGATGGATGCTCTTACAGTCTCTGTACCACGTCTAGATATCAATCAAGCTGGTGTTGTTCCCCTTGAGCAAGTACGTGAGACGCTTGCCTTTGGTGATACCGCTTATGTGATGTACACCTCCGGCTCGACAGGTAAACCTAAAGGCGTGCGTATTGGGCATCCTTCAATAGCTAATTTCTTACTGTCTGTGAATGATAGGCTGCAAGCAACTGCTGATATGCAGTTATTAGCAATCACTACTTATGCGTTTGATATTTCTGTTGTTGAACTATTGATTCCACTGATGTACGGCGGTGTGGTGCATGTGTGCCCACGTGAGATCTCTCTAGATGGGAACCTGCTGGTTGAGTATATGCAGGCGAAGTCAATCAATGTTATGCAGGCAACGCCGTCCTCTTGGAAAATGCTCTTGGACAGTGAGTGGAAAGGTATCCCACATCTAACTGCACTTAGCGGAGGCGAAGCGCTAGATCCTGTACTCGCAGAAAAACTACTGGGTAAAGTCAGCTGTCTTTGGAACGTCTATGGTCCGACCGAGACAACTGTGTGGTCCAGTGCAGCCCACATCACCGATGCCAAATATATTGATTTAGGCGAACCAATGGCGAACACCCAGCTTTATGTTCTTGATGAACAGCAGCGATTGGTTCCACGAGGCGTTATGGGAGAGCTCTGGATTGGAGGCGATGGTCTTGCAGTCGATTACTGGCATCGACCTGAGTTGACAGATGCACAATTTAGAACTTTACCATCCCTACCAAATGCTGGTCGACTCTATCGCACCGGAGATAAAGTCTGTCTGCGAATGGATGGGCGTTTGACTCATCACGGACGTCTGGATTTTCAGGTCAAAATCCGTGGATTCCGTATTGAGCTAGGCGAAATCGAGAATGTCCTCAAACAGATCGATGGTATTACAGATGCAGTAGTCTTGGTTAAGACCACAGCCGACAATGATCAGAAACTGGTGGCTTATGTGACTGGACATGATATTGAAATGGCTGGTTTAAAAAAGACTCTACAAATCCATCTTCCGGCTTATATGGTGCCAAGTACGTTTATCCGATTGGATGAGTTTCCAATGACGGCTAACAATAAGTTAGATCGTAAGGCATTCCCTGAGCCAGTGTTTGAGCAGAGCAACGATTATGTTGCTCCACGCGATTCGATCGAAATCGAGTTATGTACTACCTTTGAGCAGATTTTATCAGTCAAGCGAGTTGGTATACATGATGATTTCTTTGAATTAGGTGGGCATTCATTACTGGCTGTGAAACTTGTCAATCATCTCAAGAAGGTATTTGGTACCGAATTATCAGTTGCTTTACTTGCACAGTACTCAACTGTTGAGAGTTTGGGGGAGATCATCCGTGAAAATAAAGAAATCAAACCTTCAATCGTAATCGAACTGCGCAGCGGAACTTATGAACAGCCGCTATGGCTCTTCCATCCGATTGGTGGCAGTACCTTCTGTTATATGGAACTCTCGCGTCATCTCAATCCGAACCGTACTTTACGTGCTATTCAGTCTCCGGGTCTGATTGAAGCAGATGCTGCTGAAGTGGCGATTGAAGAAATGGCGACACTCTATATTGCTGAAATGCAAAAAATGCAGCCTCAAGGGCCTTATTTCCTCGGTGGTTGGTGTTTTGGCGGTGCGATTGCATACGAGATCAGTCGTCAGTTGCGTCAAATGGGGCAGCAGGTCACAGGGATTGTCATGATTGATACACGTGCTCCAATTCCAGAGAATGTGCCTGAAGATGCTGATGATGCCATGCTTTTGTCTTGGTTTGCTCGTGATTTGGCTGTGCCTTATGGCAAAAAGCTGACGATATCAGCGCAATACTTGCGTGAATTGAGTCCAGATCACATGTTTGATCATGTGCTTAAAGAAGCTAAGGCCATCAATGTCATACCTCTGGATGCTAACCCATCAGATTTCCGGCTTTACTTTGATACTTATTTGGCGAATGGCGTCGCACTACAGACCTATTTCCCAGAGCCTGAAGATTTTCCGATCCTCTTGGTTAAAGCCAAAGATGAGTCTGAAGATTTTGGGGAAAGTCTCGGCTGGGATCATTTGATCAAAGATACGCTTACACAAGTGGATCTACCTGGTGACCATTCATCGATTATGTTCGCTGAGAACGTTGCGGCTGTGGCCAAGACAATTGATCAGATGTATCCAATTCCTGCATAAGAAATACAAGAAGGTAGAACCACTATGGTGACCATAGAACATGCTTTCCTTATACCGGCCGAGATTGATAAAGTTTTTAAATATCTTGCAAACCCGGGCAATGATGCAAGCTGGCAATTGTCATGTAAGCATTCAGAGCTACTAGACACTACTCCGCGTGTGGGCAGCAAGTATGAACTCAATTTGAGCTTTGCTAGTCGTGAGTTGGCCTTTAAAGGTGAAATTACACACCTGGTACCGAATGAATTGTATGCCTTCCAAGTGTTAGAAGGACCGTTTTATTACAAAGGTACTTATCGCTTCAAACCTCATCCAGAAGGTACATGGATTGAATGGTTGTTTGAGGCAGAGCCGGGCGGCTTTTTTGGTGTATTTCCTAATGCACTGCTAAAAAAAATGGTTCTTGCCCAGTTCAAAAAAGATCTTGCTAATCTTCAGGCGCTGGCTCAGAAGGGCGGAACCTATGAGGCAGTGAGTACGCAAACGCAAGAGATTGAAGAGCCATCGGTAGAAGTCAAAAAACCATTGCAGGAGATAGAAGAACCATCGCCAGAGATCAAAAAACCATTGCAGGAGATCAAAGAATCATCGCAAGAGATCGAAAAACCACTTCAAAAGACTCATCTAGTGATGGAGCAATATGCGCGATGGATTCTTAGACATCGCCGTATTGTACTGACAGTGGTCATGCTCTTGACGATTGCTTTGGCATACCTTGCATCTGGTGTAAAAATTATTATTGATCCAGGCGCACTTGCACCGAATGGGCATCCTTATATCACCTCGACCAAGCTGATCGAAAAAAAATTCGGCTCCAAGTATATGGTTGTGATCGGTATTACACCGAAGCAAGGTGATATTTATCAACCGCAAGTGTTGGAAAAAGTCAAACGTATTACCGAAGAAGTGGACAACGCCCCCGGCGTTGTTCGATCAACTATGATGAGTTTGGCTGCACGTCAAGCGAAAGGAATCATGGCTAATTCGGAAGGGTTTGATGCCAAAAAATTACTGCCGACCAGTTCTGTAACTCAGGATGATATCGATCAACTGAAAAAAGTGTTGGCAATGAATCCAACTTATATGAATTCAGTGGTGTCTAAAGATCAAAGAACTGCTGCGATTTTGCTTGAGCTTGAGGAAAGTCCAGAGGGCTTCCAGAAGATGATGGCTCCGATCAACAAAATTGTAGAAAGCGAACAATCTAAAGATATGACGCTCAGTGTCGGCGGTAATCCTGTCTATCTAGATAAAGCTGAAGATTACTCTAAGCGTATCAATATCTTGTTCCCGATTGCCGTATTGGTGATTGGATTGTTGCACTTTGAAGCATTCCGCAGTAAGCAGGGTTTGATTCTGCCACTCGTTACAGCTTTGCTTGCTGTGGCATGGGGTATGGGCATGATGGGACTGTTCAAACAGCCTATGGATATCTTTAACTCGCCTACACCAATTTTGATTCTGGCCATTGCAGCAGGGCACGCCGTGCAGTTGCTCAAGCGTTACTATGAAGATTTTGATCGTCTGATTGCTCAAGGGATGGAACCTAAAGCTGCCAATAGCGAAGCTGTGGTGCAGTCTTTAGTTCGTGTTGGTCCAGTTATGGTGCTGGCTGGTGGAATTGCGGCGGCTGGATTCTTCTCTCTGTTGACCTTCAATATTCCGACTATTCGTTCATTCGGTATTTTTACTGGAATCGGGATCATCAGTACGCTGATCATTGAGATGACTTTTATTCCGGCACTACGCTCAATGTTGCCACCGCCTTCGGTTACCAAGGTCAAACGCAAAGGGCTACCGATCTGGGATTGGATTCCAAATCGTATTGGCGATGCCATTTTGTCAGTTCGTCCACGAATGATATTAATGACTGCGATTGCGGCAATTGGTTTTTTTCTTGCGATCGGCACGAGCCGTATTGTGGTAGATAACGATAGTCGGAATTTCTTCTCACGTGATCTTCCGATGCAGCAGGATGACAGGTTCTTGAATCAGTCACTTGGTGGCACAAACAGCCTTTATATTATGGTCGATACGAAGGTTCGTGACGGTATTGAAAACCCAGAGATCCTAAAAGCGATTGATAATACAGAGAAGTTCGCGAATTCAATTCCAGAGGTTGGTAAAACAATCTCTATCGTGGACTATATCAAACGAATGAATCAGGCAATGAATGCCGATCAGCCACAGGCATTTCAGGTTCCTGCAACCAAAGATGTTGTTGCTCAATATCTGCTGTTGTATTCAATGTCTGGTGAGCCGACTGATTTTGAATCCTACATTGATACTACTCAGCGCTATGCCAAAATCACGATTCTTATGAAAACGGGCAGCAACCACCGTATTAAAGAAATCCTTGAATCGCTAAAAACGTATATGGCGGCTCAATTGGGTGACAAGGCTGTAGTGAGTTTTGGTGGTGACGTGACGCAAACCATTGCTTTGACTGAAACAATGGTTCACGGCAAGCTCATGAACATTCTACAAATTTCATTTGCCGTATTCTTTATTTCAGCACTGGTCTTCCGTTCGATTTCAGCTGGGCTGATTGTCCTGACACCACTTCTGTTCTCAATTCTTGCCATCTTTGGTGTGATGGGCTGGCTCGACATTCCGCTCAATATTCCAAATTCCCTTATCTCGGCCATGGCTGTAGGTATTGGTGCGGATTACGCCATTTATTTCCTCTATCGTTTGCGTGAAATCTTGCGCGAAGAAGGGGGAGATATCAAAGATGCTATTCGTAAAACATTAAGTACTGCTGGTAAGGCTTCTCTTTTTGTCGCGACTGCGGTCGCTGGCGGGTATGGCGTATTGTCCTTATCGCAGGGCTTCCACGTACATCAATGGCTAGCGATGTTTATTGTGATTGCGATGCTTTTCAGTGTGTTTGCAACCTTAATTATGGTACCTACAATGATTCTAATATTAAAACCTCGTTTCATCTTTTCCTCAAATAAGAAAAGCATCCCCGTTGCACAAACTGTTGTGACAAGCCTTTTGTTAGGTACTGCGCTCACCTTTTCATTACCTAAAACATCTCATGCAGATGAAGTTCAAGACATTGTTAATCGTAGTGATGATGCCTCTAAATTCCTGACTTCAAGTGCTAGTGCCAAATTTATTTTGACTTCTAAAAATGGTGAGCAACGTGTGCGCTTGACTAAAAATATGACCAAGCTTGCTGGAAATACTCAGAATAATATGCGTTTGACCGAGTTTATCTCGCCTGCAGATGTACAGGGAACCACGACGTTATTGATTGAGAATGTAAAAGGCAGTGATAGCATGTTTGTCTATTTGCCTGCATTGAAAAAAGTACGCCGTCTTGCATCAGCGAATAAGGGTGATGCTTTTATTGGCACGGACTTTAGTTATGGTGATGTCCTTGGCTATAAGTTAAGTGACTGGAAGTACACGAAACTTGCAGATGGCAAATTTAATGGCAAAGATTGCTATATGATCGAAGCAACGCCAATCAATAATACGGTGAAGAGTGACTTTGGTTATAGCAAACGTCGCATGTGCATTCTCAAAGACAACTTTGTTACAGCAACCATCGATATATGGGACACAGCAGGCAAACCGTTAAAGCATATTGAGTTCACGGATATCCGTCCTTACGGCAAAGTAAAACCAAGATGGCAAGCCATGAAATCTATGGCGAAGAATCTGCAAACTCAGCATATGACACAAGTGATCGTTAATGATTTTGTCGCAGAGAAAACTTTATCCGATAAGATTTTCTCACCGCAGAGCCTTGAAAAATGACGCAAGGTGCCTATTGGGTATTTGCATGCTGCAGTAGCTTTATGCTACTGCAGCATGCTTATGCAGATGACAGCGAAATGAGTTTTGTAAGCCAGAACTCAGCCAGACTCGATGTCTGGTCATCAGATCGTGATTTAAGTTCGTTAAAAAACATTGGGCAAGCAAGTTTCTGGTCCAATGGTACGCTCAAGTTTAACCCTGAGTTTAAGATCCATTACGACATAAATATTGGAGACGAAACGGACCATACTGTAAACCCAGATCAGGTGAGTAAGGTGAATCGCAACTTACGTGAGTTGTACGCCTCTTACAACTGGGATCAGACGTTCTATCTTGATGTTGGCCGCCAGATTGTAGTCTGGGGGAGAGCTGATGGGATTAATCCAACAGATAATCTATCACCCCGTGATTATACGCGCCTAGTACCAGATGAAACAGATCAACGTCTTGGAAATGATGCAATCAAATTGACGTATATTCCTGAATCTGGAACCAATAAATGGACAGCGTTGTGGTATCCGCGTAGTCGTTCAGATGTAATTCCATTGCGTCAGATTGCTGGTGTTCAATATGACATAGACCATAAGAGCCGACCTGCATTTGCAGTGCGCTGGGATTATTCTGTAGATGGTTTAGATGTTGGTGCATCATATTTCTCGGGTTTGGATCATATGCCCGATCTGTCACTCCAGTCGTTATCTCAAACAGGAGCAACTTTACAACTGAAAAATAATCCTATGTCTGTCTATGGATTTGATTTCAGTTATAACCATAACGATATCGTATGGCGCGGTGAAGCAGCCTATACCCAAACTGACTCAGAAGGTAGTGAAGATCTTACGCACAAAAAAAATAATCTGGCTGTAGTCATCGGTCCAGAATTAGCATTGAAGAATTCCACCGTGAGTTTAGTAGGTGTCTATAAACATACGGAGGACTTAAGATCTGCCGATAGTCTAACAAATCCATTATTGAGAGAAGTTTACCGTTATCAGCAAACCATCAGTAACCAATATGAGCGCGATCAGTATGGAGCTATGCTGCGCTATGCACTTAACCTCCTGAATGACAACCTAAAGTTAGAAGTAACAGGTTTCTATTTTGCACCAGAGCCCAATGAGATGTTGAGAGTTCGTATTAATTACAACCTTAATGATCACTGGCAGTTTAATGTAGGTGGAGATCGCTTCTGGGGCAGAAATGATACGGTGTTAGGACAATTTAGAGATAACAGTCTGGTATATGGCCAGGTTCGATATAACTTTTAAGACAATTCGCTCCAAAACAATGCTGGAGTGCCCAGTACCTAATAAGGTGATATATGGATAATTTAAATAACGCAAAAAAAGATAATTTTTCACAGAAGACCATATTAGTAACAGGTGCAGCGGGTTTCATTGGCAGTAGACTGATCGTTGATCTTCTACGTGAAGGTCATCAGGTGATTGCTGCACTGCGCAATGCTGCAACCAAGAAAGATAAGCTGTTAGGTTTTATTGCAACAGAAGGGCTAGTTGATCCATCTATTTCGTTTGTTGAATATGATTTAAGCCGTGACTTTAAGCTGGACTCTCTACTAACGGATGCTCAAACAAAGATCCATGTTGTTTATCATCTTGCTGCATCATTTAATTGGGGCATTAGCAAAGCTGAAGCTCAGCGTACGAATGTAAAATCAGGACTTGCTCTGATTGAATGGGCTGCGACATTGAAGCAGCTTGAGCGATTTATCTGGATTGGTGGATATCGTGTCGCTACCCCGCCGCAAGAGTCTGCTGATGATTTGTATTATAAATATGGTGGTTACGAAGCTTCGAAAATTTTAGGGCATCAAGCTTTTATTGAGACATGTAAGCGTTTAAATGTGCCATGGACCGCAATAAATCCGGCGACAGTCATTGATGGTTTTTATACTTATGGTGATATGCAATATATTGGTATTGCCGAAATGATTGATAAGTTATATCAAGGACGTCTGCTGGCGCTGCCTGGTGGGAGTGATACATTCCTGCCACTCTGCAATATGCAATATATCGTGAGCTTTCTCATCCGAACGATATCTTTTCCTGAGACTATTGCTCAGGAGTATGTATTACTTGATCCTGCGACACCTAAATGTCATCGTCTAGTTAACCTAGCTGCCGAGCACTTAGGGGTTAGCGCACCACATTTGCAAATACCTAAAGTTCTGCTCGAGAAATTACCTGAGGTATTGCTTGGTGGCTCAAAAGAGCAGCTCGCTTTTATTTCTAATGAAAACTATCATGTCGCTGAGACAGAAAAAATGGCTGTTAAGATGGGTATCGCAGGCCTAATCAATACCAGTCCTTATTTTTCTCGTTGGATTGATCGACTGGTCCTTACACGTTTTGGTCGTATGCAAGCTCCAACACCTAGCTGTTTCAGCTATCAGAATCGATATTGGACAGAAATCTATACTAAACAACCAGTTGGTTCAGAAAAATCTTCTGCATTATTTTTACACGGTATCCCATTCGATAGCACATGTTGGCTCCCAATAATTAATAAAATCACCTATGATCAGGTCGTTATGATGGACCTACCTGGACTTGGGCGTTCAGGTAGTTATGAGGTGATGGAAGATAACAATCATCAGTTTATTGATAATGCTGCAAAGCTTTTAGCACCAAATAGTGTTGTTATTGCTCACTCGTTAGGATGTTTATTTGCATTGAGTCTTGCGCAGAAATATCCAAATAAAGTTGCACGTCTTATCCTTATATCGCCTTATTTCGTGCAGGCACAGGCCGCAAAAATATTTCAAATACAAATCATCTCTAATCTAATTTTCCGTTTTGTATCGAAAGATAAAATTGCTAAAAACCTGCATCCAGATGGACAAAAAAATCTATCTGTTGGTTATGCGATGGATTCATTACACCGGGTGTCGGTAGCCAAGCATATTAGTGAGTATATGCATCGTATTAGTTTGCCTCAGCAGAGAGTATCTCAAACAGCTTTGTTAAACGAGCTTGGCTCTAAAGTTGAAATCATTGTTGGAGAGAAGGATCCAATTGTTACTACAATAAGTCCTAATATTCCTGTACATATCATTGCTGGCGCAGGCCATAATCCGCACGTTACCCATGTAGAAGCGGTTTATGATTATCTCACACCAGTTCTAACCAAATATATCAGCACCACAGTACAGCTCAGTGATGTCTGATATTTCCAAAGTACAGGTGTATGTCTGCCCGGTTTCACGCGTGCCACAAAACCATCTCATGTTGAGTCATTATCTCAGCTTTCTCAATGCGGCAGAAAAGTTGAGATATGATCAATATCATCCTCATGCTGCACGACTTTTCTTAATTTCTCGTGTGTTAACGAAGTCTGTTTTAGCAGATAAGTTGGGTATTTCACCCCATGAGGTCAACATTCAATTACAACCTAACGGCAAACCTTTTATACAAGGTAGTAAAGCTGTTTATTTCAATCTTAGTCATTCAGCAGACGTTATTGTTCTTGCGGTGACTGAAAAAGGAGAAATAGGAGTTGATGTTGAACGGCTGGACCGTGAGTTCGATTGGATGCGTGTCGATAGTGTGTTAGCGCCAAGTGAAATTGAATGGATTCAGGAAAATGAAAGGATTGATCCATCCACTGTATATCAACGGTTTTTTCAAATATGGACCTTAAAAGAATCCTATATTAAATGTACTGGCGAAGGAATGAGTCGTCATTTAAAGAAGCTCAACTTTCATGTGTTAGCTGAACATATAGAGTTTCTCGATTCAACTCGTGATATTCAAAAGGCAGAAGAATATTATTTCCAAAGCTATGTCTATGATCATAACTTCATCTTTTCTATCTGTTTACAACAAAGATGTAGTCTAGAGCGCTTTAACTTGGATTGTTTTCAATCATTACCCTTTATATCTACGCATCGGATAACACCAATACCCTGCAAATATAACTAGATTAACTCGAAACAATTACTGGTTTAAAAATCTGAGTCTATCAATGAAATACTCGGCCTTGAGCTGAGCTATTCTCAGAATGAATATGCTGTGAATCGATAGAACGTAAAATCATGGGTCGATAAAAAGAAAAAAGCCCCAGTCTTTCGACTAGGGCCTTTTAAATTTGGAGCGGGAAACGAGACTCGAACTCGCGACCCCAACCTTGGCAAGGTTATGCTCTACCAACTGA
>NZ_JEXG01000048.1:0-29381 GCF_000581275.1 Acinetobacter sp. 809848 | reverse complement strand
ATGTAGATATTAATTTTTTAATTACGACTCGCTTAATGCGGTTTTTTTAATGCCTAGAGGGAAGTTATGACAGACACAATATAGGCTAGAAAAGACTTGGAACGCTGTTGTAATGAGTTGTCTAAGTATCAAAACCTGAGTCGATCAGGTCTAAGACACAGTGAATTAATCGCATTAGACAATGTAATGATTCGGCTGAAAGAGCAAATTAAAAATTTAAGGGTGGCATTGAATGGAACTCAGCCAATACACCAGCCTCACCAAAAAATCAGAAATTAAAAGAAAACCAAGAACAAAGCCTTTACCCAAGGCAACACAAAAATATTTAGAAGCTGAAGAAACTTTATTCCAAGAATTAGAAGAACATCGAATTGGATACCGAAGAAAATTTCAATTTGAATCAACTAAGAATTGGCGGTTTGATTTTTATATTGTGAAGTTGAATCTACTTATTGAAATTGCTGGCAGTCCTTGGGCCGTTGGTCGCGGTGGCACAAAGATAGCAAATTCACTAAGCAAATATGATCTTGCTTTAGACAAAGGCTTTAAATTTGAGCGTCTTGAACCTCATCAAATTGAATCAAGTTATGCAATCAACTGGATAAAAAGCGAATTAGCGAGAATTGAAGATGGATCAGATCAGACCATTCCCTCCACAGGACTTGATTGATAAAGCCGAGGAGGATGAGGCTATTAGATTGGCTCCAGCACCAGACTTAATGAATTGGGTGATCAAGAACTTTTTAACTATTGGTGGATCATTACATAACCCGGATCATGATCATATTGCTGAGCTACTTCACGACAATGAAGAGTTTTTAGCCTGTGCATGGGCTTCTTCTGCTTATACGCGAGCTAAGCGTATGGTGTTAGGCCAATGTGAAAAGGTTATGTTTCAACAAGGCGGCTGGAAGAAAGCTCGCCAAGAGCAACAGATGCGGGATTGGTTCGGATTTGTGCCGACTTACTTAATCACTATCGACGCTACCTTTTGCGATAAAGCCAGTGATAGCGAGTTTTGTGCTTTGCTTGAGCATGAGCTTTACCATATTGGTGTAGAGCGTGATAGAGACGGTGAGATTATTTATAGTGATCATACTGGCTTACCAAAGCACTATTTAGCAGGTCACGATGTCGAAGAGTTTATCGGTGTTGTAAAACGCTGGGGAGCAAATGAAAACGTTAAGCGGCTTATTGAAGTCGCTAAAAACCCGCCGTTTGTTTCTGATTTAGATATATCAAAATGCTGTGGAAACTGCGTAATCAATTGAGCCTTAGGGCTCTTTTTTTTGGCTATTTAGGTTGACGTAGGTTGACAGGATTGAGGATATGGCGGCTCTAAAAAAAGAGGGAAAACTCTTTATAGTTCGCTCACTTGCCGTATTTAATACACCCACAGAAACTGCTGAGCTCGTCAACCAAGAATACGGGGTAAAAGTTACTAAGCAGCAATGTGAAAAATACGACCCGACTAAACGGGCAGGTGAGAACCTAAGCGAAGAGTTAAGGGTTGATTTTGAAAAAACTCGAGAAATGTTTTTGGGTAAGCCTGAGGCAATCCCCATTGCAAATTTAGCGGTACGTTTACAGCGTTATGAAAGCCAATATCAAAAGCACAGTAGAAACCGTGTAGCAGCTCTAAGCATTCTTAAGCAAGCTGCTGAGGACATGGGCGGCAAATACACGAATAAAACTGAAATTACAGGCGCTGGTGGTGGTCCATTACAAAGCGAAAATATTACCTATGTGACTGCTACCGATGAGCAGGTAAGGCAGGCGATAGATGAACTCGAGAACGAATATTGACCCTGTTAAAACCAAGGCCAAGCGGATTAAGTGCGAGAAAGAACATTTATTTTTTACCCGAGCATTTTTCTTGCCTCGCATGGGCTTTAAATTTTCAGTCAATTGGCATCATGAATATATTGCCGACAAGATCGACGAGGTTATTGCGGGGAAGGTTAAAAACTTAGTTATTAACGTCCCACCGGGTAGCGGCAAGACAGAATTACTCACAAACCTTATTGCACGTGGTATAGCTCGAAATGCACGTTCCCGTTTTCTGTATTTGTCTTTCTCACAATCACTTGTAGAGGATGTATCGGCAACAGCTAGGAACATTGTTAAGTCAGAAGACTTTCAGAATTTATGGCCTGTAAAGATTTCTACTAGTACCGATGCTAAGTCTAGCTGGAAAACTACAGTTGATGGCTATGACGCTGGTCATGTGTATTCTGCATCGATGGGTGGGCAGGTCACTGGTCGCCGTGCTGGTACATTGTCAGATGAAGGCTTTACTGGTGCAATTATTCTTGATGACCCCTTAAAGCCTGAGGATGCATTTAGTCAGACCGCTAGACGCAAAGCGAACCGTAAGATTTTAAACACGGTCAACTCGCGTAAAGCTAAATCTGACACACCAATTATTCTGATCATGCAGCGGTTGCATGTTGAGGATCCGACTAACTTTGTGATGACGGGTAACGTTCCCGGTGAATGGGAACAGATCAGCATTCCAGCGCTTATTGATGATGAATACATCAGCAAGTTACCTGAAAAAATACAAAGCAAAATTCCACGTAATGTTGAGCGAGATGCTAAAGGCCGTCAAAGCTATTGGCCATTGAAAGAATCATTGCAATCGTTATTGCAACTCGAACAAGGTGGACAGGATAAAGACGGCGCTACGGTATCTCGTTACACGTTTGCAAGCCAATATCAGCAAGCCCCTAAAAAGCTCGGCGGTGATCTTGTTAAGGCTGAATGGTTCCCACGTTATCTAGATCTACCTGTTCTTAAGTGGCGGGCTGTATGGGCTGATACGGCGCAGAAGGTCAAAAAGCATAATGACTTTTCGGTGTTCTTATGTGCTGGTCTTGGCTATGACAATAACCTTTACATCATTGACGTGAAGCGTGGCAAATGGGAAGCACCTGAACTATTGAAGGAGGCTAAAGCCTTTATCAATAAGCATAAGGATAGCAACACCAAAATCGGCAAGCTGCGTTACATGGCTGTAGAAGATAAGGCGAGTGGTACTGGATTGATTCAATCTATATCTAGAGAAACCACATTACCTATTAGGGCAATTCAGCGTGATGAGGACAAGCTCTCACGGACAATGGACGTCATTCTTTATGTTGAAGATCGGCGTGTATGGTTACCTGCAAGCGCACCATGGTTATTGAACTACATCGAAGAGATTGAAGGACTCACCGCGGATTGGTCACATGATCATGATGACCAGTGGGACCCGACTATTGATGCGATTAATGATTCATTAGCTAAAAAGCCAACTGTATTTGATTAGAGGAAATTATGGCTGAAACTAAAAAGCATGATGCAATTGGTGATGCAGGGGCGTATACAAACTTTGTCTCAAACATTGGTACCGCCCGCGACAAGGCATCTCATGGATCATTCGTTAAGAAGACTATTCCAGATGAACAATTAGAGGCGGTTTATCAACATTGGTTAGCCAAACGAATTGTGAACCGACCAGCAAGTGACATGCTCCGAGCTGGGTGGTTCTATGAGGGAATTCAGGATAATGATTTAGAGAAGCTTAAAGAGGAGTGTAAGACTTTTAATTTAGATGGGATTCTCTTATCTAGCTTGGTTCTTTCACGCTTATATGGCGTTTCCTACGTTCTCCTAGGTACGGTGGACGGCGGCAACTTAGATCAACCTTTCGATTTAAATAAACTAGGTGTTGGCCGTTTAGAGTTTTTCACAGTACTCAAGAAAAAGCACATTGAGGCAGATACTTCAAAGTACTTACCGCCAAATGAAGCAGGCGGGCTTTTAAAGCAGCCAGAATTTTACAAGCTTAAACTCGATGGTAAAGCGAACCAAAGGATCCACCACACACGCCTATATAAACTTGGCCATGCAGATGTGGTCAATGAAGAGCCTGTGAGTGTTTTACAAGAAGTTTACGAGGACCTTTTAGATCATGCTGCTGTAAAGAAGGCTACAGCCAGTCTTGTTCATGAATCAAAAATTGATGTGATTAGAACGCCAGACTTGGTTGAGAAGATCAAAGAAGACATGAAATCAGTTGCTGAACGTTTTCTTAGTGTCGGTTTGCTGAAAGGGCTTAACGGTATGCTCGTATTGGATAAAGAAGAAGAGTATGACTCTAAATCTTATAGCTTTGGTGGCTTGCCTGATCTTATGCGTGAGTATTCGATTCAAACTGCAGGTGCTGCCGATATGCCATATACCATTCTATTTGGTCAATCACCTGCAGGTATGAACGCAACAGGCGATCATGACACACGGAACTATTACGACAGTATAGCAACCAAGCAAATCTGGTCCTTAAAGCCATTCATGTTGAAGCTTTTAAGAGTAATTGTTCAGGCAACATTTGGTCGTCAGATTCCAAGCTTAGACGTAGTGTTCAATCCACTATGGCAACTAGATGCTAAGGTCCGTGCCGAGGTTGAGAAAGCTAACGCAGAGCGTGACGATAAATATCTTCAAATGGGTGTCATTACAGAGCCACAGATAGCAAAGCAGCTTGTTATTGATGGTGTTTATTCAGTTATTGATGAAGATCACATCAAAGAGCTTGAAACAATGGTGAAGCCAGATGACGACGATAATTCAGATACTAAAACCACACCTCCAGCAAGCGAAGAAACGTAAGAAAGGGCGTAAAGCTTCTAAGCCTAGAGCCGTGTATGTAAATCGCCGTGTAGAGCTTTATTACACACGGCAATTGCTTGCTATATCTAAATACTGTCAGGAACAAACTAAGGATATTGTTATTCCAACAGTTGGTCAGAACATCGGTGATGCTTGGTTTTCTGACATGATGACGGCGTTTAGGGAAAAGCTCACAAAGTATGTTGTTGAGATTTCTCGACCGTTGGCCACAAAAGTTGTGACTGATACCCAAAAGGAAGTGGACAAGCAAATTGCAGAGCACACCAAAGCAATTATTGGTGTGGATCTAACGCCTTTCTATCGAGCTGCTGACATTCAAGATGAAGTAGACCTAAATATTACGGCTAATGTCAGCTTGATTAAGTCTATTCCGCAGCAATACGCCGATAAGCTTGAAGTAGTAATTACCAATGCTTTGCAGACTGGCCAAACAAATGAAGAGTTGGCCAAAGAAATTAAGCAATTGGGTTTATCTACTGATTATCGAGCACGTCTTATTGCAAGTGATCAGATGGGCAAGATAAACGGCCAAATCAATCAAGCCAGACAGCTTTCAATGGGTGTTGAAACTTACACATGGCAAACGGCGAAAGATGAGCGAGTGCGGCCAGATCATCAACATAAGCAGGGTAAAACCTTTAGATGGGATTCGCCGCCAGATGGTGGGCATCCCGGTCAGCCTATCCGCTGCCGTTGTACGGCATTGCCTAACTATGAGGATATTTTGATTGATTAATTCAAGTCATTTATGAGATTTTTATATTTCATAAATATCAAGTTAACTAATTAAATTAAAAGGGGTGGGATGTGGAAATTAAAGATGAAATTGCAAAAGATTATGAAGAATATTGCAATCAAAAGTTAATATCTGAATTTGGTAATTATAAGGCTGATGGGCATAATCCAATGCATTTATATCATCGTTATAAATACAGAATAATAGATGCACATCCTAGACAAGTAATTGAACCACCAAATTTTATTATTCCTACAGAACACTTATCTGCATATGGAAAAATAATTTCAGATATAAAAGCAGGAAATTCTCTAAACAAATATCAAAGTCGAAATCTTAAAAGGCTAGATTATGATGATGACATGTTATCCCATTGGAGAATTCAGCACTTTCATTTAGGAGAAACTTTAGAAAGTGATGGATTTGTATCTCGAACTTCGGATTTATTATTTATTCATTTTTCAAATACCGAGGCGCATATTATTGGAATTTTCTCACATGGTGATTGGTGTGATTTAGATATTATTGAAACAATTCATAATAATTGGCCACAAATTCTTATGAAATTTAAATGCGAATCGAGTAGCGAGCCGTTAACAGAAGAACAATATCGTATTTTGAGAAGTAAAAATTGTAATGTTGCAGTTAGAGTTAAAGATGGAACTGAGTACTATCCACCTGGCTTGGGTGTTGTTTCTAGTGGTTCTCCTTTACAGGCAATTATAAATGTTCAGCATGTCTTAATTAATTTCGAGAATAAATTTAATGAGATTGTTACTAATATAGACCAGATAATTGATGAAGATCCTCTGAAAAGAACAACTGAAATAGCAACTATAGGCTTAGAAATGGATGAGGTTAATCAAAGGTTTGTTTATAAAATCAAAGAAACAGGACATCGATTTACTTTAAATTATTAATAAGAAATTATGTTTTAAGTATTTTTAAGTCAAACCCGCCAATTGGTGGGTTTTTTATTGGATTGAATTTATGAAAAACATTTACCGCTTCAAGGTAGGTGACTTTGCTCCAAGTGAATCCACACGCTCATTTACACCGGAAGGTTATTTGAAATGTGTAAATGTTCGCTTGGGAAAAGCACCTCAGGTACGCCAGTACTATGCGTATGAGTTTCCAAACTTAGAAGGCTTTTCAGCAGATCAGACGATTAACGTTTATACATCGGCCGAAGAGCTTTTTAAGCCAGCAGCGATTAAAAGTTGGGATGGTGCAGACGCTACGGATTATCACCCACCTAAGAATGAAATTAATGCAGCTAACTGGAAAGACTACCACATTGGCTATTGTGAGAACGTCCGCCAAGAAGGTGAGTATTTATTGGGCGACTTGCTCATTAAAGATAAGGAGAGCATTGATTTAATCCAGAACAACGAGCGATTAGAAATGTCGCTTGGATATGGAGCCACATTAGTTCTAGAACAGGGTACTGCGCCAGATGGCACGGTTTACCAAGCAAAATTTATCAATTTTATTGGCAATCACGTAGCACTTGTTAAATACGGTCGCTGCGGTGGTGATTGCCGTATCGGTGACCAAAAGCAAACTCCACCAGAGGGGAACACAATGGAAGTAACAGTAAACGGTATTCGTTTTGACATTGGCGATAACAAGCCCTTGGCGGATGCATTAAAGCAGCAGCAAGATCAGCTTGAAAACTTGAAGGCTGCAAAACTTAAAGTTGGTGATAAGCAATTTTCTATCGGTGATGAGCTAAACGCCGTTCAGGCAGTCGTAGATCAATTGCATACCGACAAAACTACTCTTGAGCAGAAAGTCGGTGATCTGGAAAAAAACCAGATGACGCCTGAAAAACTTGAACAAGCTGCTACAGAACGTGCTGCTGTGATTGCTGATGCTAAAGCATTGGTGCCAACGGTAAAAACTGAAGGCTGCACATGTGAGCAAATCAAACGTGACGTTATTGCAGCTAAAGCGGGTGATGCTTTAGTAACAGCTTTAATGGGTAGCGTTGCTGTAGGAGATGCAAAGCCTGAGCAGATCGATACAACTTTCCGCGCATTGTCAGCTGTAAAAGGAACACACCCATCGAACCCGGTAGCCGATGCACTTAACCACCAGCAAAACATTAAAGCTGGTGACGGTAACCCTGCTGGCGGTGGGGATGGAAAGGCCTACAGCAAAGAAGACGCATACAAAAAAATCTAAGAGGATTTAAGTCATGGTTAAGCAATACGATGCAGCACCGGGTATGAAGTTTCACCTCATTGGGCCAGAGGATATTTTATCCCTGCCCGTAGCTGGTGCTGGTTTAGTAAATGATGGTGATGTAGTGGTACGCAGTACGGATGGTAAATCTGTATTAGCTGTTACTGGTGCAACTAATACCAAGTTTGGAATTATCGTACGTCACGGCGTAGGTAAGTCAGGGCGAACTACAGATGGAAAAGAAGCTTACAAGGCAACAGATGTCGCTCCGGTTATGACGATCGGCTCGATTTACGTGAAGGTCACAGCACCAGTCACCGACATTAATGCAAAGGTTTATGTCAAAACAGCTAATGGCACAACTTTAGCGCCGTTAGGTTCTTTATCCCCAACAGCAACAGATGGTACCGAGTTACCGAACGCATCTTGGGAAACAATTTCTAATGAACAGGGCTTGGCTGCTGTTCGATTACGTGGGGCATAATAATTATGAGTAAATTGGCAGCAATGAAGCTACGTTTAACACCAGTAGCTCAAGTGGTTCAGGCAAATATCGGTGATGCATTCAACCTTGATGCTTTGGCCCAATTGTTCGTTAAGTTGGAAGAATTTAACGACATGGACCCTCAACTCCAACAAGTCATGGATTACGCGAAGTACATTCCTGTCAAGCCTGTAAGTGGTGTTTATGGTGGCGGTGAGGTCTTAACCCGTAAAAAAGGCGTAGGTATTGGTAAAGATCACTCAGGTACAGGGAATGATATTCCATTAGCAGAAGTCGACTATGACACTGTTTCATTGCCAATTAAGGTTGGTAGTATTGGTTATTTATATTCAATCCTTGAATTGGAAGCCGCACAAAAACTAAATGTAGCTCTTGAGGCTGATAAGGTTCAAGCAGCACGTTTAGCAGCTGAAAAACACTTAAGCAACATTGCATGGTATGGCAACGCCCTAACTGGGGTTAAAGGTTTTTTAAATCAAACTGGTGTAACCGTTGTTACTGCTCAACATAATTGGGCAACAGCAACTATTGAAGAAGTACTATCTGATTTCAACTCAAGCTTAGCTGATGCAGAAGATCAAATTGATGGTGATGTTTCGGTTCAGCCTGACACTTATTTGATGGCATCAAATCAGTATAAGCATCTTTCAACTCGAATCGTCCCTGATTCTGGTGGCAAAACTTTCTTAAAGTTCATTGAAGAAAATAATATCTTCGCCACTCAAACTAAGCCATTAACCATCCGTGGTCTAGCTCGATCAAACGGTAAGGGTACTGCTGGTGCAGACCGTTCAATTATTTATCGCCGTGACCCATCATGCATTCAAATGAAATGTAATGACGTCACATTCTTGGCAGCTCAACCAGTGGGCTTAGATATCAAAGTACCTGGTCACTACAAATATCAAGGCGTGTGGTTAAAGCGTGTTGACTCTCTTCGTTACTTGGATCATGTATAAGGATTAAAACAGTATGAAATATTCATATACCTATAGCGGCTCTCAAGCCGCTTTTGTTTTTTCTGGTGTGGCTGTTTTACCCGCAGGTGTGGCAACACTAATTGAAGAAGATGTGCATAACAAACTTGCTGAGAATAAGTTTGCTAAACACCTTGTTGAATCTGGAGAGCTTGATATTCAGGAAATCCCAGATGATGAGCCAAAAGCAGCAGGTAAAACCGGTGGACGAGGCGGCAGGGGTGGCAAACAAAACGATGCAGCCAGTGACGCAGCCAAGGCAGCAGATGAAGCAGCTTTTGCCGCCGTGAAAGCTGAACTAGCCGCGCTTGAAGTAACGTTCAGTGATGATGAAACACTTGAGCAGCTTCAGGCAAAGTTAGCTCAAGCTAAGGAATAAGGTGGACCTATGGACGTACAAACGTTTCGCCAGAAATTCTCGACTGATACATCCTTAGTCAATTTGCCTGATGCAAAAATTCAGGATGCATTGGAAGAAGCAGATTTGGTCGTATCTCAAATTGAGTTTGGGGCATTAAAGGAACGTGCTGTAGGTCTATATGCAGCACATATTCTTAAAGTCGGTACTGCAAGCGGCAATGGTGCTGCTTTTGGTACTGCCTCAAGCATGACAATTGCGGGTCAAAGTGTGAGTTATTCACGATCATCGAAAGAAGCTTTTTATGATCTAAGCATGTATGGCCAGCGTTACCTTGCATTAAAAAATTCAATTCCAATTGATGATGAAGGCACCAATCCTAACCGTTTAGGTGTTGGGTGTTTTGTCGTATAGGAGATTCCCATGCCTTTTAAATATCAGGCACCCCAAGGTTATAAGCCAACTAAAGTTGTTATTGCTGGTCAAAACCTAGATATCAAAAACGGCGTTTTAGAAGCTGAGGATGACATTATCCATATTTTAAAACCCTTAGGTTTTGAGCGTTATGTCGAAGTGGTTGAGCCAAAGAAATCGGCGACCTCCGCTAAAGAGTAAAAGGTTATGAGCGATTATCGTGTTGATTGCCAAGTCAACTTTGATGATATGAATGATCGCGTTAGGTTTGAAATAAGACGCACGGTAAACGCACTTACTTTACGCTTACAGCGAACGATTCAGGAAGATATGCTGAGTGGCCAGCGTTTAAAAGTTCAGTCTGGCCGCTTACGTGGTTCCGTTTCATCTAAAGTTGATGAGGATAAGGATTCGATTGAGGGAACGGTGGGAGCTGGTGGTGCTTTGGTACCTTATGCACCTGCACATGAGTTTGGCTTAAATGGATCGATGGGCGTTAAAGCTCATCTTAGGACAATTAAACAAGCTTTTGGCCGACCTATATCACCAGTTCAAGTCAATATTAAGGCTCATTCGAGAAACGTCAGATTTAGAGAATTACGTTTTATGCGTGATTCACTAGACATGGTGGCCAAGATTGTGCCGAAAAATATTGATGCAGCAATTGAGCGGGGTTTAGCGAGTGGATAGCGAAGCAATCTATCAAGCCTTATTTGATCGGTTAAATACAAAGGTGGAAGGACTTATTACAGTTAGTCGCCGTTTACGTCACTTTAATCATGTGACACCAGAACAACGCCCAGCCATGTTTATAACACAGGGCAATCAACAGGAAGTTCCTGTACATGGTTTAGATTCAAAAGTTGAACTTGCTGCCGAGGTTTATCTCTATATCCATGAGTCGGACACTGCAAAGCCTCCATCATCACAGATGAATATCTTTATTGATCGTGTACGTGAAGCTATCAAGCCAGAACATCCAGAATTTAGCGAATATCAAACCTTAGGTGGTTTGGTAGAGCATTGCTGGATCGAGGGCACAGTAGAAGTATATGAAGCAGTAGAAAACATGCTGGATGATCAGGCGATTGCCATTATCCCTATCCGGATACTCACAACCAATTAACAAAACATTCATTTTATGACCGCCTCGATGGCGGTTTTGTCATTTTAGAGAGGTCAAAACAAATGGCTCAATATTTATTTGGTGCCGGCAAGATCTTTGCTACACCGATTCAAGATGTTTATGGGCAGCCGATTAGTAATCCAACTCCCGTTGAAGTGGGGGTGTTGCAGTCGGTAGGTGTCGATATTAGTTTCGACTTAAAAGAACTCTATGGCCGAGGACAGTTCGCCGTAGATGCTGCTCGTGGTAAAGGCTCAATTAAAGGTAAAGCATCGTTCGGCCGTATTAATGGCACATTATTAAATTCCATTTTCTTTGGTGGTGTAGTTGCTGAAGGTGGGATTGAGACAGTATCTCAAACCATTAATGGTGAAACTATTCAGACAGGCGGCTTGGTTACACCTGTAGTTCCAAATGCTGGCACTTTTGTTAAGGATTTAGGTGTTACAGACGGGAAGGCCATTCCACTTAAACGTGTGGCATCAGCGCCAGTGGCAGGGCAATACAGCGTAGATAACGTAACAGGTGCATATACATTTGCAACTGCCGATGTTGGTAAGATAGTTTTTATTAGCTTCCGATATTCGGCAACAGTTGCAGGCGGTAAGTCAATCACCGTATCTAACTTAGACATGGGTTATACACCTGAGTTTGCATTAGATCTGCAACGAGATTACAAGGGCAAATTCATGCACATGAATTTCTACCGTTGTACTAGTAATAAGCTTGGGTTCAGTTCAAAGCAGGACGATTACGACATTCCTGAATTTGAATTCCAGCCTATGGCTGATGACCTTAACCGTGTTTTCAAAATCGATTTATCGGAGTAATAACAAATGCAATTTAAGCAAGTTGAAAACCCTCGTGGCTCTACAGTTATTGTTGATGGTCAACCATTTGTTTTTGCTCCATTGTCTCTTGGTGCAGTTGAAAAACTATTGCCGGCACTTCAATCATTCAAGCCAGATGATGTCGGCACTGTGATTGATGTGGCACACAAATCTTTGAAGCGAAATTACCCCGACATTACTCGTGATGATGTAGCAGAGATGCTATTTATGGATCAGCTCACAGAAGTGATGGAAGCTGTAATGTCTGTGTCTGGTCTTAAAGGAAATAATGACGGCGCTGCAGGTGGCTCGGGGGAATAGACTGGGAGGAGCTGTACACGCATTTAGTGCTGACCATGGGTAAAGATTACGACTATGTAATCAATGAAATGGATCTACCTAGATTAAGAGCATTAAGTGCGTATCAGTATAAGATTCCTCCCGCAAATGTCGGAATTCAAAGGCTCTGCCGTATTATTGAAACTCTCTTTGAAATGGAAGAAAAGCCGTCAGAAGTCACCGTCTCAGATGATGATGAAGACGATATGCTTGAGGTTTTAGAAAGTTTCCAGCAGGGTGGTTAAGGCCGCCCTTATATTTTTAATGTGACATTAAGTAACCAGTTTGTTAGATTGTACGAACTTTATAATAATTGGTGAAATTATGACTCAAACAAAATTTTGTTATGCCTGTGGCCAACAAATTGATGTTCGTGCAGAAATTTGCCCTAAATGTGGTGTAAGACAGCAAGATGTTAGAATCACTGGGCGAAAAAGTAAGGTGGCTGCTGGCGTATTTGCTTTGCTTCTAGGTGGGTTTGGGGCTCATAAATTCTATTTGGGTAGAGTTGGCCAAGGTATCCTATATCTTATTTTCTGCTGGACCTTTATTCCAGCAATTATCGCCTTTATCGAGGGCATCCTTTATCTTTGCAGTTCTGATGAAGATTTTGCAAAAAAATATGGCTAATTAATCTGCCATAATCATTTTTATAAAGCCTTGCTATTGCAAGGCTTTTTTATTTCTCCACAGCTCCTTTAAAGGGGCTTTTTTTTATGCCTGTGAGGAAGTTATGGCGAATAATAACCGTGTTGAAGTTCATGTCGGTGCCAAGACCTCTGAACTAAAAGAGGGGATGAAAGACGCAGAAAAAATAGTTTCAGACTCAACAAAGAAAATCGAAAATTCGAGTCAAGGTATAGATCTTAAAATTGATCTATCAGGAATGAGGTCTGAACTTAATAATTTTGCTAACAACATTTCAGATAAGTTTAAGAGTGTTGGTAATGACATTAAAGAATCTTTAACAGGTGGTTTCTCACTAATTAAAGGCGGCTTTCTTTTAGGTATTGGCGAGGAGATAGCTAGAACAGCTGCGGAAGCTATAGGTGCAATACCAGACTTAGTATCAGCGGTTGGCAAAGCATCAAAAGAAATTGAAATTCAATCCCGTTTAGCTAATGCAAACACAACAGAATTTCAAGAGTGGGCTTTTGCGGCTAGCAAGGTAAATGTAGAGCAAGACAAACTTTCGGACATCATGAAGGATGTAAACGATAAGTTTGGTGATTTTATGCAAACGGGTGGCGGTGAAATGGCCGACTTCTTTGAAAAAATCGCCCCTAAAGTTGGAGTTACTGCAAAAGAGTTTCAGGGTTTATCAGGACCTCAGATTCTTGAGAAATACTACCAAACCCTACAAAAGGCAAATGTTTCACAGGCTGAAATGACCTTCTACATGGAGGCAATTGCGAATGATGCAACTTTATTAGCACCTTTACTCGATAACAATGCAGAAAAACTAAAAGAATATGCAAAACAAGCTCATGACCTAGGCGTCATTATGAGCACAGAAGCCATGGAGTCGACTAAGGAGTTCAATACTGCTTTAGGAACAATAGAGTCTACGTTGCAAGGTGTAATGACTCGCATGGCGGCACAAGCGGCACCAGCATTAACAGATCTTGCAAATAGATTTTTGACTTTTGCAGTCGAATCTAAAGAAGGTATTGATGATTCGATAAAGTCAATTATTGGAATTTTTGAAAGTCTATTTGGTATTGTTGGTGAAATCTTTAATACCATTGGGGGCATTTGGAAAGATTTAACTAGTGATATTGGGGATGGTTCAATATCACAAATTGGCTTCATGGATGCTGTATCAGTAGCTTTAAGAGCTTTAGGTATTGTTGCAACAGGTTTGCAGGTTGCTATTCAATCTGCATTTGCAATTATCAGAGCTGTGGTGGTTACAGTTTGCCAAGCCTTAATCATTGCATTTAATGGTCTCATGGCTGGATTTGACATGGTACGCAACACCATTCAGTTCGGTTTAGATGTACTTCAAGTTAAATTTCAAACCTTCGGTAGTGTCGTTAATAATATTCTTCACTTCAATTTCTCAGGTGCTAAGGCTGCATGGGAGGGCGGTTTATCTCAGCTAGGTGGTATTACTGAACGTTATACCAACCAAATGAAAGGACGAATGAATGACCTCAAGAACTCATGGAACAGCGGGGCAACAACAGCGGCAAATTCACTTGTTACGGCTGGGCAAAGGATTCTTGATGTTACTTCGGCCGGTGGCAAAAAAATTACCAACTATGTTTATAAGGATCCTACAAAACAAATAGAAACACCAAGTGCGCCAAAATTGGGTATTGGTGCTCAACCACCAAGTATTAATAAAGGTATCGGTACTGGTGTAAAAGATGACAAGGGTGGATCTAAGGCATCGGCTAAATCTAAAGCTGAGCAAGAGGCTAAAGAGCGTCAACGTCAGGCTGAGCAGGCAGCTAAAACACTTGCAGATATTCGGTATAAATATGCATCTGAAGAAAAGAAAGTCGCTTTAGATCTTCAGAAAGCATTAGATGAGATTGAAAAATCTAAGATGACTGCCGATGAAAAAGCCGCTGCTAAAATCAAAGCCGAAAAGGATGCTTCTGACAAGATTATTGCTATTCGTTTAAAAGAGTTTGAGGACTACAAAAAAGCTCGTGAAGAACAGATAGACAATTATCAACAGCAAGCACAACGTCTATATGAAATAGAAGCGGCACGGATCCAAGCTGAATATGATGCCAAGAAAATTTCAAATGTACGTAAAGTTCAGTTGGAAAAGCAACTAGAAGATCAGTTACGCGAAATTAAGCGGCAAGGTCTTTTAGAGCGTCTGGCACTTGAGAACGAGCAAACCGGAATTACAGGCAAACAGGGTAATCAAAACCAAATCACAAACAATATTTCTGATTTAGAGTCAGATCAGAAAGTTTCTGACACTAAGTCTATGGGCTTAATTAGTGATGCGGAAATGAAAGACTTTGAGGCTAAGTTTGGTGGGTTCACTTCTCGGCTTGCAAACCTTTGGGATCAGGGCATTCAATCACTTATGAATGGAACCTTGACTTGGAGTAATGCAACTAAAGCGGTGCTAGCTGATATGGGCGCATTTGCATTGCAATCAGCTACTAAAGAGCTCCAAGGCTGGCTCAGAATCCAAGCGATTAAGTTAGCACGTAAGCTCGGTTTTGTTGGAGCTGAAACGGCGGCTGAAGCTTCTGGCCAAGCTGCACAAACAGGGGCAACAATTGCTGGTGAAGCAACTCGTACCAGTGTTACAGCTGCTGGTGGTTTAGCTCGATTGGGCCTTAAGGCTGCCGAAGCTATCAAGGGCATCATGATGTCGGCTTGGGAAGCAATGGCCGGAGCTTTTAAAGCAATGGTTGCTATTCCATACATTGGACCAATTCTCGCCGTCGGTGCCGGTGCTGCTGCATTCGGTTTAGTGGCTGGCTTAGCGGGCAAGATTAAATCTGCTCGAGGCGGTTATGACATTCCATCCGGTGTGAACCCAGTTACTCAGCTTCACGAAGACGAAATGGTTTTACCTTCACAACATGCAAATACCATTCGTGAAATGGGCAAAGCTATGCGTAGTGGTGCAAGTTTCGGAGCAGCTGCAGCCGCTGAAGGTGGGGGTGCTGGACCGACTATTCATATTAGCGCCGTAGATGCTAGGAGTATTGAGCGGTTATTAAAAAATAATGGTCGTGCAGTTGCTAGTGGTTTGCAAAGCTATGTTCGTGGATTTGGTAAGAATGGAAAATAAGGGGTTATAAGTGTCTAACGTATTATTTCCTGAGTTAGCTGGCCTTGAGTGGGATCTTTCAAAGACCCCTATGTTTAATACCAAGATCATGACTTCAATTAGCGGCCGTGAACTCAGGGCTAGTTTTCAAGCTATGCCAAAATATGAAATTTCTCTCTCTTATGCTTTTTTAAGAGAAGGTAAGGGGCGAAATGAACTTAAGCAATTGGAAGGCTTTTTCTTGGCCAGAAGAGGGGCCTTTGATTCATTCTTATTTAAGATGCCTCAAGATAATGAGTTTACTTGTAAATATTTAAGCGATGGTTCTACAACCACTGTCCAGCTTTACAAGCAATTTTATGATACTCAAATGCCGCTTGGTAACACGCAGGCAGTATCTTCGGCCATAGTAAATTTAAATATGTGGAATCAGACCACTACTAAAAATATGTGGAGTGCAACTACATCAAAAAATATGTGGAGTTCTACAACTGCACAAATCACTTCGGATGGTAAGCATATCCTTTCACAAGCTATTGAGGCAGGTATTGAATATCAAGTGAGTGGTATTTTTTATTACCGTTGCCGATTCAAGGGTGATGATCAGGAATATGTAAATTTTATGAACAACCTATGGAAAGCACAAAAAGTTGAGTTCATTGGTTCATTGGGAAATAAGATATGAGACAAGCCTCACCGAAACTAATTGCTTTGCTGGATGCTGAACAATTCATTATGGCTGATTTGTACACCATTACTACGATTCAAGGCATTGAATATCGCTATACCAGCTATGACATCAATTTGATGGTTAGTGGTAAAGAGTTTCGTTCGGATGGACCAAATATAAGCCGTGATGGTGTCACCCTTTCGCTAGGTATCGAAGTCGATAATTTATCCATCACAATTGAAACAGCTGAGAACTCCAAATTCGGTGATATACCCGTTGTTCAGGCTTTTCATAATGGCATTTTAGATGGAGCCCGATTTAAATTAGAACGTATATTCATGGATGAGAATACGCCGACTGATACCAGTGCGGGCACAATTGTATTGTTTGAAGGCCGGATTATTGAGCCTGAGTTTGATCGCTATGTAATTAATGCAAGTGTGGTTTCTGATGTGGACAATCTAAAACTTCAAATGCCTAGAAATCTTTATCAGCCGAGTTGTTTGAATACGCTGTTTGATGGTGCTTGCGGGTTATCAAGAGATAATTTTTCAGTAACTACTTCAGTGCAAGCAAGTAGTACTTCTAATCGTATTTTGTGCAATTTAAGTCAGCCTCAAGGTTGGTTTACCCAAGGCGTTGTGGAGTTCGTCAATACAGGAATTAAGCGAACAGTAAGGTTACATGAGTCTGGTGCGTTGTTATTGACGTTACCGCTTCTGGAAGTGCCGAGTGTAGGGCAAATAATTAAAGTTTATCCTGGTTGCGATAAGCGTCTAGAAACTTGTGTGAACCGTTTTAATAATCGTGCCAGATTTCGAGGTTCACCTTTCGTTCCAATTCCTGAAACGTCCGTCTAATACATTAATATTTAACCTAAAGCCCTGCCTAAAAACAGGGCTTTTTTTTGGGAAAAAATTATGGCTATTCCTAACAAAGATTCCTTTATTGGCCCTAGTGTTACCGAAGCTTTATTTAAAACCAATCTTGGTTTATTGATTGATTTCTTAAAATCGATTGAAGCACAGAGCCCTTCTTTTTCGTCAACTTCATTATTAAGGGCCTCTCGACCCGTTGAAAATACTAGCTATGCTAAGGCCTTGGATACGGGGAAAGTTTGGCGTTGGGAAAAGCCTGTAGGCTCAGCAGACGGTGATTATTGGACCGTTACCAATATAAGTGATTTAGATCGGGCGATTGCTTATGCAGATCAAAAAGCTATTGAGGTTGATGATAACCTTGAAGCTATTTTGGTTAATGAAATGCTTCCTTATATTGATAATGCAGATGACATTGTTAAATCGGAAGCTATCACTGCCGCTGCAATTGATGCGTCAACGAAAGCAGATACAGCTGAAGAAAATGCTAAAAATTATGCGGACAGTGTTGCATCGAATCTAAAAGCTAACGTAAATGCTTTCATTAACTCAAATGTTGATAGAGCTGGTGATGCGATAACCTTATTCAGTAGTGAGCTTTATGGTGAAGTACTCAATAGTACTTTTATACCTTCTGTAAATGTTATTTTGACGACAGTTCCAAATATTGGAAAAGTCATTAAATTTAAGAATATAGATACATATATTGCTCCTCGCGCTGCACCAGCTGTCTATAGTCAATCTAAGTATCAAGCCAAATTTTCATTATTTCGGACTATTAATTCAAGTGATCCTTTAAATGATGCTATTCAATTTGGTATTGAATACTTAAACCATAATAAGGAATCAATTTCCCATACTGTTTTAGAAACATCATCTATCAAAGTTTCAAATGGTGTGGTTACTAAATCCTTTGAATTATTACCTGTTACTAACGCAGTTTATATGCGACCGTGGGTGCGTATTTATGGTACTGACAGTGAAACCGCGATTATTTATCTTGGCGTAGATGATGTAACGGCTGAGGTTGGTGCAAAGGAATATGCATATGGCGAGGTAATGGCTTTAGCTGGAGCAGCAGCTAATGACGCGACCACTAAAGCAAATACCGCTGAATCGAATGCCAAAAACTATGCTGATTCAAACGCAAATTTCACGTTTAAGGTTTTAACAGAAACAGATCATCTGGATGACTTAAAAGTTTCAGGAACTTATACAGCTCTCAATACAATTGTTGCTAATACTTCCCGTGGCTATCCTGTTAATGAGGCCGGTGCTTTGAGGGTTGTTAAACATAGCAATTCAAACTCAACTCAGCATGAATATTTAACGTTTTCAGGAAAGTTATATGTTCGTAGATTCGTTGCAAGCTGGTCTGCTTGGGTGGCTCAAGCAACCTCAGCAGAAACTGACGCGGCTAAAACAGAGATTATGGGTGTTGCATTAGTGAATAGAGGTGTAGTTACTAATTCAGCAATAACGAATTTGACTGATGTTGGGCTGTATTCAGTTTCAAATATGACCGATTTTCCCTCAGATTTCCCTGCAACATTCGGCATATTGAAACGATATAAGTTTGGCTCATATGCTTATTGGGAGTTAAGTTCTACTTCGCGACCAGATGTGACATGGCAGAAAGTTGGTGTTTCTGGATGGCGTAAAATTAGTCTTGAAGAGTCTGCGGCGGCGGCTACATCGGCAGCTGTGACGCAGTCACTTGCAGTATCTTTAGCAGATAAAGGTCTTGTTTCAGGAAGTAATATTTCTGATCTATTGGCGGTAGGGCTTTATGCTGTAAGTGACATGTTGGACTTTCCATCTGATTTTCCAGCAACTTATGGAATTTTAAAACGCTTCAAGTTTAGTGGATATGCATATTGGGAACTAAGCACAACATCACGACCAGATATCGTTTGGCAAAAAGTAGGTGTTGCTGCATGGCGTAAAATCAGTGTTGAAGATGCTTTAGCGCCTTTTACGAGTAAAGATTCATTAACGCTAAATCGAGATAAGCTTTACCCGATGCTTGCTCTAACTCGCACAGCAGTTGCAGCGAATACTACAGTTCAGGCATTAGAGAAACACATTCTTGATATCAAGATTAATGGTGCTAATCCGGATTGTTATTACAGAATTTCTTATTTTGGAAATAACTCTAGTCTTGCAAGTGAAGCAAATAAATTTGGCTGGATTTTACAAGAGATTTCAAAAGTAGGTTTTGCAGAAAGTGGTGGTACTGTTAAAGCACTGACATCTTCAGCAACAACAAAATACGAAATCATTCCAAATACCGGCATTATCCAATTCACTTTGCAATCAACTGTAGATACCACTATTTCATTTGATTTTACAGTTGATACAACAGGATTTGATACAACCCTTCTTTATTCTCATTCTGTCTCAACGGCCCAAGCATGGGGGCATATTATCGACCCGATTAAGTATGTCTTGAAGCAAGGTGTTGATGGGGCTGTGATTGACGAGAAGATTTCGACCAACAATAAGCAAATAGAAGCTTTGCCAGTATTACCAATACTTACAGCAACTTCTGCGGGATTAGTTCCAATTGATTTATCTGGAAATGCTAACTATTCAGGGCTTTTATTCTCAAAGTCTATTAGTACTTCTATCGCCCCTGCATCAGTAACGAAAGTAATGTCGGTCATTGTAGCTTTAGAGTCTGGAATGACTTTAAATACTTTATTGACTGTAGCAACTGGAGATATTGCAACAGGCAGCGGAAATAATTTGCTAGAAGGTGATCAAATCACTTTGCTTGATGCTTTATTTAATATGATGCTTCCTTCAAGTAATACTTCAGCAAATCTAGTGGCCAGAAGTGTAGGAGCTTTTTTAGGCGGTGATACTGCAACATTCATTTCGAGAATGAACAGCAAAGCTGCTGAGCTAGGTATGACCAGCACAACTTTTAAAAATCCATCTGGTTTAGCCGCAAGCGGGCATTCTTCAACGGTAAGTGATTTACTTAAACTTGGCGTATATGCCAGCAAGAATGCAACAATGCTTTCAATTTGGGGGCAGTTACATCACACGATTAGCATTCAAGGTAGTAACCCTAGAAGTGTTGTTGTTGATAGTTCTGTAGATCCTGTGGTGAGCGGTGAGCCTTGGGCGATTGGTGGTAAGACTGGAACGCTTGCGCCGTCTATTTATAATATGCTGTTATTCGTTCGACTCAAAAATGGTTATATCGGTATTGCTGTTACTGCGGGCTCATCCTCTGATGCCAATCGATATAGTGATATGAAATCTATCGCTGAGTATGCAAGAAATGCATATGCATACCCCGCGCCCCCTCAAATTGTTTTGAAGAATTAAAAGCCCCGATTAATAAGGGGCTTTTTTTATGGAGTAAATATGAGTACTGGACAACAAGCCGTAGATGAAGCGCTAACTTGGCTAGGTACTCCATACCACCACCAAGGCCGTGTAAAAGGTGTAGGTGTGGACTGCGGTACTTTGATTTGTGAGGTCTACGAGAAAGTAGGCCTCATGGACTATTTAGATCCACGGCCATATCCACCAGACTGGCACTTGCACCAGATGGAGCAACGCTATTTAGAGCTCATTTTAGGGGTGTGTGATCCAGTAGAAGGACCACCACAAGCAGGTGACATCGTTTTATATAATTTTGGCAAGTGCATCAGTCATGGTGCAATTGTCATCGAATGGCCGCAGGTCATTCACAGTTATCTCCATCAGGGAGTGATTATCCAAGATGGAACCAAAGGAAGTTTAGCCCGCCGTATAGCGGGCTTTTATCGTATGAAGAGGCTGAAATAATGGGTGGATTATTTGGAAGTACAACGACTAGTACAACGGATACCCGTATTAATTCTATGCGTATTCAACAGTCTGCTTATGGTCTATGTCAGCCATTGTTGTACGGTAAAACCCGCGTAGCTGCGAATATGTTTTGGTATGGTGATTTCTTGGCAACTCCACATACAACCGTTACTAAATCAGGCGGGAAAGGTGGAGGCAGTAAAACGAGCAATACCACATTTAGTTATAGTGCTTCTCTCATGCTCGGTTTATGTGAGAACCAGATTAAAAAGATCGGGCTAATTTGGGTGGATAAAGAGCAATATGTACCTAAGCAAGAAGGATCTATTACTTTAGATCCAATCGATCAGTTAAAGTTTGAATTATATGATGGGAATAATAACCCGCCGTGGGGGTGGTTAGTTTCAAAGCATCCGGATCAGGCCATTAACTATCCATATTTGGGATATGTTGCTTGTGCTAATTATGAGATGGGAAATAGCGCTAGCCTTTCAAATCATAACTTTGAGGTGATTAGCACGATTACATTGTCAGAAACTATTGACGATGCTAATCCCGCAGATGTGATTGAAGACTTTATTACACATCCTCGCTATGGGGCTGCTCCTGATTTAAATATGGCAGATCTTTCAGAATTTCGTACTTATTGTCGAGCGGCCAATTTGCTGATTAGCCCAGCCTTTACTGAGCAACGTGCGGCATACGAGACGATTAATGAGATTGTCGAAGCTGTAAATTGTGCGGTGGTACCAAGCCCTGACGGGCTAAAAATTAAATCCTTTGGTGATTCTGCACTAACAGGCAACGGCGTTACGTTTACGCCAAATCTCACACCGGTTTATCACCTGACAGATGATGACTTCATTGACGATGAGGAACCGGTACAAGTACGCCGTAGCCGTGATACTGATGCTTATAATCATGTACAGATTGAATACATCAATCGATATAACCAGTACAACACCGAAACAGTAGAAGCCAAAGATCAGGCAAATATTGAAATGTATGGATTGCGTACGGAAGATCCGGTAGAGAATCATTTCTTTTGTGAACCTAAAATAGCCCGTCATGCCGCACAGCTACGATTACAACGATTGCTTTATGTGCGTAATGAATATGAATTTCGCCTAGGTTGGAAATATTGCCGGTTAGAGCCAATGGATATTGTAACTTTAACGGATCCGGTTTTAGGTTTGAATCGTTTCCTCGTGCGTATCACACGTATTGAGGAAGATGAACAAGGTGAGTTGACAGTCACAGCGGAAGAATTAGCCGTAGGCTCAAGATCAGCAATTGAATATGATTTACAGGCTTCTAATGGTTATCAAGGTGGTAATGAAGAAGCTGGAAATGTAAATGCACCGGCAATATTTGAACCCCCGCTAGATCTCTCCAATGGCCAAAATCAAGTATGGATTGCTGTATCCGGTGGAATCAATTGGGGTGGCTGTAATGTATGGGTAAGCCTTGATGATACAACTTATGAAATGATTGGTACGGTATATGGATCCGCGCGTTATGGTCAGCTTGTCACTGGTATTGATAGTGATGATACTGCTTTACAGGTGGAGCTGAATACTTCAAGTCAGATCTTCAGCGGTACATTAGAAGATGCTCAAGCCGATCAAACACTTTGTAAAGTTGGTGATGAGTATTTTAATTATCAAGTGGCCACATTAAACGGAACAGGGCTATATACATTAAGTGATGTATTGCGAGGGCGCTTTGCTGATGCTCAAAATCATAGTGCAGGTGAGCCTTTTGTTCGTTTAGATAAGGCAATATTCAATTATGGTTTTAACCAAAATCTTATAGGTAAACAGATCTTTTTAAAGTTTACCAGTTTCAACGGATTGGAACGCAAAGAGCAAACTTTAGATGAGGTTACGGCCTATAGCTATACTTTAACCGGTGGTCGTACTACCAGTGTTAAAGGCTTATCGTTGCAATCACCTTTTATTGGTACTTCTTTCAAGGTGCAGTGGCAGGTGGCAACAGGTGCAACTGGTTATCACGTTCAAGTATGGTCCGATGCCGTGAAAATACGTGAGGTAGATACTACCAATACGGATTTTAGTTATTCAATTGAAGAAGCTATGCAAGATGGTATCGGTCGCTCGTACACAGTTCGGGTGGCCAGTAAAAATGGTGAACAGATCAGTTCTTTTGCTGAACTCAGTATTAGTAATCCGGTACCGCCATTACTTACCAATATTTATACATCAGCAACAAATGATTCTATAACTGTAAGCTGGATACCTAGCGAAGTGCCAGACTTGAAAGACTATGCCATTTGGCTCAGCAGTACCCCGAACTTTGATCCTACAACTACAAGTCCAACTTGGACTGGTACAGAACTTACGAAAACGATTAAAGATCTTCAAGCAACAACGCCTTATTACATTCGTGTTGCTGCACGTGATGTATGGAAAAATACCGACTGGAATTATTCCAATCAGATAACTCAAAGTACTTCTGAAGCGTAATCTAAATCATTTCCTTAGCACCCGATCGGGTGCTTTTTTTTGACCAAAATTTAAGGAGCCTAATATGGCTGAACCTATTAGCACTGCTGGCGCGAGTGCCTTTTTTAAAATTTACGGTATGGCGATTGTTGTCATTTTAAGTACGGCTCTTATTGCACTTGTTGTGATGATGATACGGATGCCTAAAAACCCGCAAGAGTGGGCGGTAGGGCTGATTTGTACAGTGGTTTCAAGTATCACGGGTGGATCATTTTTTATTATGAAATTTGGTCTACATGAGTGGGTAAATAATATTTGGGGCGTTTTAGCGCTTGGCGGATTTTTCTTTGCATGTGGATTGCCCGGCTGGTTCATTGTCCGTCTCACGGCGAATTTTATAAATCAGCGGGAAGGTAAAAACATCGTTGAAGTTGTTAAAGAGTTAAAGAAAGAAGTTAAAGGTGATTAAAAATGAATATCGAACAATATCTTGATGATTTGATTAAGCGTGAAGGCGGTTATGTAAATAATCCTGCGGATCGAGGAGGGGCAACCAAGTTTGGTATTACTGAAGCAGTAGCGCGGACAAACGGTTTTAAAGGCAACATGAAAGATTTACCGCTTGAAGTCGCCAAAGCTATTTATAAGAAGCAGTATTGGACAGCTCCTCGTTTTGACCAAGTGAATGCCATTTCTTCTGCAGTAGCTGAAGAGCTTTTAGATACCGGTGTAAATTGCGGTACCGGCTTTGCGAAATCACTTTTACAACGTGCATTAAACCTACTGAATAATCAAGGTAAAGCCGGTTTTCCAGATCTTGAAGTTGATGGGGTTTATGGTTCAGTGACTTTAAATGCTCTAAAAACTTTTCTGGCCAAGCGTGGCAAAGAGGGTGAGAAAGTCTTACTGCGAGTACTCAACATCATGCAGGGCCAACGCTATATCGAAATTTGTGAACGCAATCCTTCTCAAGAACAGTTTTTTTATGGTTGGATTGCTAATAGAATTACGTGATAAAAATCTAAATTTAGCAGTATATTTTACTAAAGGATATACTGCTTATAATATTTTTTTATAAATTTTAATACCTTATAGAAAATTATTCTTTCTTGAGTAATTTGACTATTTTTAGTTGGTGAATTTTTCTGTTAATGATATAAAACATTGAAGCATTTACTTACATATACTATGAATACAGATAGCATTACACCACTTTACCTAAATTGGGGCTTTTGGAGCTTTTTAGTTGCTTTAGTTGCGTTAATTATTTCACTTTTTCCTCATATTAGGATTTGGTTGAAAGGAAATAAGCTAGATTTAGAAATTCATAATAAAATAACTCTTCATCATTGGGTAGGCTTCCCATCCATAAACATTTATTTAGGCGTGACTAATAAAGGTCGTGCTAGAGTGAAAATCAAAAGTATGAATGTCAAAATTGTAAAAGACGGTAGGGATATTGAAAATTTAAGTTGTAATGGTTATTTTGAGAGTACTACATCTCAATCTGCTAATTTATTTTTTCCTTTCGAACTCTCGTCTGATGAGTCTTGGGATCATGTTTGTTGGTTTGCAATTAATTTAGACAGAAATAAAGAGCAAAAAGCACGTAGTGCTTTTACTGCAGTAGATATGAATATCAGTGAAAAAATTCGTGTCAATGGTGCTAATAATCAGTTGGTAGAGGCAAATAGTGAGCTTGTTGATACTCTAAAAGAAATACATAGTCAGAATTTTATTTGGGATTCTGGTGAGTATTATTTAGAACTTAGATTTGAAACAATACCTTCTATCATACTTGAAAAGCGAGTACGTTTCACACTCTTTGAATCTGATGTAAAAGAATTAAATGATTATTTTAATGACTATAAGTTTGGATCAGCTTATAACCACCAGAAAAATAAAGGTGTAAATATTCTGATATCTGAAGCCTCTAATTAAATTTTATTCATACTAAAAATTGAGTATAAATTTTTATACTCAATTTTATTTATAATAACTAATTTAAGTTTATTTTAATATTTCTTCTGAATTATCGAAATTAATCTTTCTTTAAAATAAAGTATGGAACGTTTGAACCTTTTTTAGGTTTATATTTAATTTGGTAAATATCCTCATGATGTAAATGGTTTCTATCTATATATTTTAAGATTAAAATAGGTTTTAATGCTAACATATCTCTTAAGAAGTTATTTTTATCATTTGAATTGTAGTTAAGTTCTATATAGTGATGTTCTTGATTTTCAGTAATACTTCTAAATATATCAAATTGATTTCTAGTATCAAAATTTCCATATTTAATTCTAGCACTAGGATTAATTCCTCTATGATTTAGGGAAATCTCTAATAGAAATGCACTTTCTCCTATATTTAACATTTTTACCCCTATTTGAAAACGATACTTACTAAACGGAGGATTGTCATCCTGATATACGCTAGTTGTCTCTAAAAGAAAGTTTGGTTCTTTTGCTTTAGCTTGCAAATGCAAAGTATAAATAGCAGATAAAACAGCACCTAAAGTTGATATTCCTGAAAAGAAATATATAGTTAACGTAAGTAGTACAGTGGGATCAGTAATTTTAAAGCCGCATTTCAATACAAAATAGAATGAAATAGAAAGGCTAATCACTGTAAAAATTGTTAAAAGAATTAAATTAAAGTATTTCATCTTGGTAAAGTTTAGTTTTTTATTATCAGTAATTTACAGAAATTCATTTAACTTGTCACTATTAACTGATGAATTTGACTTGGTAGTTAATTTACTCTTATTAACTCATTCCATAGGAAAGGATTTCTACTCAATTTATCCCGCGACATCGACCAGTTTCGACCAGGAACAAAACATGGTCCGACCCCTAACTTTTTCTTTCCAAATTTGCTATGGATACCATCCATTGCCTGCATCAAACATTCTTTTTTCTCTATCAGACTAAAGTCAGTGAGCAGGTCATAAGTATGGCCAGACTTGGGTTCTAAACATGTCAGCACAACACCGCACTTCTTATATTTAATACCTTCTTTGTAGATATCGTTCAACATCCTTGTCGCAGCTCTAACAAAATCTACTGCACAATCTGTTGGCTCGGAAAATGAGCCAGTAATAGATTTATTGTAAAATGGCACATTGGGATCGAAAGGGTTTGATTGAACAAATGCAATCATACATCCACATAACAAGCCTTCATCTCTTAAGCGTTTACATGCATCCTGAGCATACATTGAGATAGCTTCTTTTAGATCTGTTAGTTCAGTTACACGACCGCCAAAAGATCGGCTGGCAACAATCTGTTTTTTGGATGGGGGAGTATGCTCGATCTCAATGCATGAGATACCTTGTAATTCGTATATCGTCCTTGCCATCACAATTGAAAACTTTTTCTGCATCTCTCGAGGTTCAGCACAAGCTAGATCTAAAACATTGCTAATACCCATAGCTTGCAGCTTTTTTGAGTGCTTTCGGCCCACTCCCCAAACTTCGGAAACGTCTATTTGAGCAAAGTAGTATTCTTTGTTGCACGGATCCATGCTTACGAGATCGCATACACTGTTAAAGCCGGGATTCTTTTTAGCAATATGATTTGCAATCTTTGATTCTGTTTTACTTCTGCCAATACCAACACAAACCGGCAATCCTAGCCACTTCCATAATTGCTGGCGCATTTGCTGGCCAACTTTCTCTAAATCAAAGTTCTTCTCATAAGCAGTGAAATCAACAAAGCATTCATCAATCGAATAAGGTTCAACCTCTTCATCTGTTACGTATGAAGAAAGTATTTTATGAAAGCGCCGTGACATTTCGGCATACATTGCATAGTTGCTTGAAAGTACAATTACGTTATGTTGCTGAACAATGTCTTTAATTTGGAAAAGTGGCACACCCATCTTTATATTTAAATTTTTCGACTCATTGCTACGCGCCACGGCGCATCCATCGTTGTTACTGAGAACAATCACAGGCTTATTGTTCAAACTTGGGTCAAAGACTCTCTCACATGAAACGTACATATTATTGACGTCAATTAAGAAAAAGACTTTATTCTCATGTTTCATGATTTTCTTATCATTTTAATGACGCAGGTGACAACGCCCCAGATAATTAGTTCTTGGCCTTCTTGTAGATAGATATTTTTATATTCAGGATTTTCGGCTTTGAGCCATTTTCTAGACTCTTCAATCATTAAACGCTTAACAGTAAAATCATTATCAATTAGTGCCACGACAATATCGCCGTGTTTTGCATCGAGACTGCGATCGACAATTAGTTCGTCATCAATATCAATCCCAGCATTAAGCATCGAGAGCGAAGCAACTTTGACAATGAAAGTTGCAGTTTCATTTTTTATTAAGTGCTCATTCATATCGAGAGCTTTGTCAATATAATCTTGGGCAGGGGATGGAAAGCCTGCGTTGATCTTCTCTAAAGCATAAGGGATAAGCATATGAGTAGTTGGAACAACTTGCTTGATAGATAAGACCTCAGATAAAACAATACTTTGTGTGAGGTACGGCTTTATCTGGATGATGGATGGTGCAATTTCGCTCATAGAATATCCCCTAACTTGAATTTGTAACATATTCAAGATGATATGCTAGAGGTTGCTTTAAATTCAAATTTAAAAAGTTGTGGATAAACAAATAGAAGTCAAAAATTGACGTTGAGTAGCGAATATTTTGTGACCGCTTGTCAGATTATATATATGTAATATATTTAAAAGGATTAAAATTTAAACTCATAATTAAAAAAGGAAAATGTCATGAAAAAATATATAAAAATACTTGAACTCGCAGTTGTCTTACAAATAAGCATATTCACCCAGCAAGCTTTTGCAGATTGGAGAGGTCATGTTAATTGGTCTTTTCATGATACAGGTGTACCAGATTGCCCGGGCGAATATATTCGTGTAGGCGGCAATGATTGCCTTCTAGCAGGTATAGGAGGAGGAACTGGAAACGGCAACAGGGCATGTTTAATGTCTAAGGCAAAAATTGATGCTGAAGATGGAAATTGTAATGGTGCAATAAATAAACTTCTTATTACTCAATGTCACAATGGAAAAGCTCAAGCGGAAATCCGAGCTGCAAATAAAGAGGAGGTATGTGACTATATTGCTCCAGATAGGCATAAAACAGTAGTTAATACGCAAAGCAACAATTCACAAACTATCTATAATCCAAATTTGAGGAGTTGTGTTATCAGTCTAAATAGTATTCCTGCTTCAATGATAAATAACTGTGATCAAAGAGTAGTGGCTGATTATAGGCATTATCAAGGTGGGACTTTTAGAGAGAACCAAACATATATTCTTGATCCTCGACAAATAGTTAAATTTACCCAAAATAGCTACTGCCCAGTTCTACAAGGGTGTGAACAGCGCTGGGATTTGATAGGTGTTAGATAAAATTTAAATTCGAGGTATAAATCTAGCTTGAAATTGATCGACAGGCATCTCAAAGAAAAACTGGTCAGCATCTTCTTTTTTACAGTTCAACCAATCTTCTCGATAATCTTCAGGGATAACAATAATAGATCGTTTCTCATCTTCTGGTTTATGGAACTGGCTCATGAAAGGGTGGTCATCTGCATTAATGGTCAGCATCGACATTGATCTAACTTGTTGGCCATCAATCACAGTTGAATCATAAATAGCAGCTACTGTAAAAGGT
>NZ_JEXG01000047.1:0-30241 GCF_000581275.1 Acinetobacter sp. 809848 | reverse complement strand
AAAGCAACTTGATTTAGTTATACTACTAGCTAAAATGAACAAATAAAGTAAGATTCAATCAGCCCATCTGTAAAGATTTGGAAAACGCAACGTATCACACAGTGAATAAAACGAAGCAAGTATCCATACCAGTTGTGCTGGCGACCATAGCAAGAGTGAACCACCTGATCCCTTCCCGAACTCAGAAGTGAAACCTCTTAGCGCTGATGGTAGTGTGGGGTTACCCATGTGAGAGTAAGTCATCGCCAGCTCATTATTCTAAACACCCCCGTTCTAATGAATGGGGGTGTTTTTTTATGCGCGGAATTTGTATCCTCAATTCTTTAGATACTGAAATTGATTCAAATTATAAAGAAATAAAGCTACTCTAAAATTATTTACCTAATTAGAAATTTAATATGCAATGGATCGTAATTAAAACTTTCTCATTTCCTTATGAGGCACAAATTGCAAAGACTCAACTAGAAGTATTTGGAATTCCTGTTTATATTGAAAATGAGCATACAATTAATATGGATTGGTTTTATTCTAATGCTTTAGGTGGGGTTCGTTTATTAGTTCCAGAAAACTATGTTGATGAAGCGAAGTCATTTCTTGAAAAAGACTTTAGTGATGAGCTTGAACAAAAGTTTGGGGAGAGTAAAGAATGTTGCCCTGAGTGTGGAAGCTTGGATATAGAAGTTAATAATAAAGGAAAAAAATCTGCCTTTTTAGCGTTTATGTTTTTGGGCCTACCTTTATTTTCTTTTAGAAATGGTAATAGATGTAAGCGTTGTGGACACTTTTGGAATTAAATATATAGTAAACGATTATTGATTATCTTAATTATGGAACCTAATGTAGAGGTATTGGATTTAGTTCTATCTCTGCAATTAGTGTACTAGGCGGAGAAGCCATTGATATTAAATAAAATAAATTATTTTGATGGCCGTTCAATTTAATAAATATAAGGACTTATTTAATGGTAGATAAAAAACAGCTAACTCAAAAGCAAATAGAGTTACTCCTTGAATTATTAAAGAATAGATTTGAAAAAAATACACATCGTCATACAGAAATAGAGTGGTCGGATGTGCAAAATAAACTAATTAAGGTTCCTGATAAACTTTGGTCATTGCTGGAAATGGAAAATACAGGAGGGGAGCCTGATGTTATTGCTTATGATCAGCAGAAAGACGAATATTTATTTGTAGATTGCTCTCTTGAGACACCTAAAGGTCGTAGAAGCCTTTGCTATGATCGTGAGGCTCTAGAATCTAGAAAAGATCATCCTCCTAAAAATAGCGCAATAGATATAGCTAAGGAAATGGGTGTTGAACTTTTAACAGAAAAGCAATATTACCAATTACAAGAAATTGAAGAGTTTGACCTTAAAACATCAAGTTGGCTCAAAACCCCAAATGAGATTCGTAAACTAGATGGAGCACTTTTTGCTGATCGTCGATATGGTCGTGTCTTTATTTATCATAATGGAGCACAATCTTATTATGCTGCCCGTGGTTTTCGTTGTTGCTTAAGAGTATAGGCATTGCATTGTATTTAAATAAAAAGAAGAAGCTTTGATGTTTTATGCCAAGAAAATGGAGATTCTTGCAACTTTTGATTGATGGCAAACATGACAAGATATGTTCTGGAATTAAATAAAAACATCAGGACATCTGTAGAAATGCAACCAAACCCAATTTACTATAATGAACAACATATTGCTTTTGCTGATAATGTTCGTCGATTTGTACAAAAAGAAATGGCTCCTTTCGTTAATGAATGGGATGAGGCTGAGACATTTCCAAGAGAGCTATATAAGAAGGCTGCTGAAATTGGTCTATTAGGTTTAGGTTTTTCTGAGGAATATGGCGGTATTCCTGATGCAGATCCATTTTATTCATTACTGGCTGGGGTAGAAATGGCGAAAGCTGGTTCGGGTGGAGTACATATTTCACTCATGGTACATACAATTGGAGCACCACCGATTCAGCATTTTGGAAGTGAAGAACTAAAGTCAAAAGTTTTACCAAGGATTATTTCAGGAGAAAAGATTTCAGCATTAGCGATTACAGAACCAGGCGGTGGTTCTGATGTGGCTGCATTACAAACTAAAGCTGTTCGTGATGGTGACTATTATGTTGTCTCGGGTGAGAAAACATTTATCACATCGGGGATTCGTGCAGATTACTATACGGTTGCAGTGCGTACAGATCCAACTAAAACAGGCGCAGAAGGCATTTCAATGTTGCTTGTTGATGCTCACAGTGAAGGAATTACTAAAACACCTTTGAAAAAAATGGGATGGTGGGCTTCAGATACGGCGCATTTGCATTTTGATCAAGTGCGAGTACCAGCATCAAATCTGCTCGGTAAAGAAAATGCTGGTTTTAAAGTTATTATGAATAACTTTAATATGGAGCGTTTTTTCTTGGGTGTAGTGGCTTATGGCTATGCATTAGTTTGCTATGAAGAAGCTCTAGATTGGGCCCAGCAACGGAAAACTTTTGGTAAGAGATTAATAGACCATCAAGTCGTTCGTCATAAATTGGTAGATATGGCAACGCAATTAACCTCAACACGGGCATTACTTGAAGAAACTGCATGGAAAATGACTCAGCCAAAACTACAAGGGCCTGAGTTAGTCGCTCAAATCTCGATGCTGAAAAATGTTGCGACTCGCACAATGCAATTTTGTGCTGATGCAGCTGTGCAAACATTAGGTGGTATGGGCTTTATGCGTGGAACTAAATCTGAACGTATTTACCGTGAAGTGAAGGTTAATATGATTGGTGGTGGTGCTGAAGAAATTATGAAAGATTTGATTAGTAAGCAGCTTGGTTATTGATTCTGCAAAGGTGGTCATTGAGCCACCTTTTTTATTTCAAAGCCATCTCCCACACCATTTCAGTTAACTCATCAATTTTGACTTTACCTTCAGATTTATACCAAGTGACAGTCCATGAAATCGCACCACCAACTAATCTTCGCCAAATAAAGGCATCATGTTTTATCTTGCTTTGAGTGCGTAACTTTTCAATGACATCTAACCAGATTTGTTCATACTCATTACGCATTTCTAAAAGATAATCTTGTTTTTCTTTTGACAGCGCAAACCACTCATAAACTAAAACAGCCATGGCTGCACCAGTATCTCCAGTAATTGAAATGAGTTCTGCTTTAATAAGAGCTCGTAATTGGTGTTCTGGATCGGTAGATTGAGCGGCTGCATCTTTTAAACGAGCAAGATTGTAAATGATAGTTTGCTCCATTACGTGAGCTAGGATGTCATCTTTACTCTTGAAGTGATGAAATAAGCTACCTGATTGAATTCCAATAAATTGAGCAAGTTCGCGGACAGTGGTTTTATCATAACCTTGTTTGTGAAATAGATAGGCAGCTCCCTGTAATAAACGACCACGCGGGCTATCGTCAAAGCAAGAAATATGTGGAATCTGTTCAATTGAAGTCGCAATCATACGAAAGCTGGATCCTTTATATAAAAATATTTACGGAAAAAATTTTGCTAAATCTCACCATGTTTTAGGCTAGTTGTCGAGTTTGGCAGTTTTAGTCAATTTCACAATAACATTTTGCTCTTTACAAACCAAGCGCTTGCTTGGTAATGTTGAGTGTAATTTTTAAACAAAATAATGAGAAACAAGATGGCAAGTAATCAACAAGATGATGAGCGTGTCGTAAAAATAGGGTGTGCCTCAGGTTTTTGGGGAGATACCAATACTGCTGCTTTTCAATTGGTACATCTAACCGATATTAATTATTTGGTTTTTGATTACTTGTCAGAAATCACCATGTCGATTATGGCCAAAGCGAAAATGGTAGAGCCGAAACATGGCTATGCTTTAGATTTTGTCAGTCGTGTCATGGCGCCTCTACTTAAAAAAATTGCAGAGAAAAAGATTAAGGTGATTAGTAATGCTGGTGGTGTTAACCCATTGGCATGTCGAGATGCCTTGCAAAAAATAATTAAAGAATATGGTCTAGACCTGAAAGTTGCCGTGGTGTTAGGTGATGATCTTTTGCCACAACATGAGCAGCTAAAATCACAGAATATTCAGGAAATGTTTAGTAGTGAAGCTTTGCCAGAACAGGTAGCAAGTAGTAATGCCTATTTAGGTGCTGTTGCTATTCGTGATGCTTTGGATTTGGGGGCAGATATTGTGATTACGGGCCGTGTCGTCGATTCGGCTGTGGTGCTTGCCCCTTTACTTCATGAATATCAATGGTCTTTAGATGACTACGATAAGTTGGCGCAAGGTTCGTTGGCAGGTCATGTCATTGAATGTGGAGCTCAATGTACGGGTGGTAACTTTACCGATTGGCGCTTAGTTCAGGGTTTCGACAATATAGGCTTTCCAGTCGTTGAGGTGAGTGAAGATGGCTCATTTGTTGTGACGAAACCACAGGGTACAGGTGGTCTAGTTTCCACCGCCACGGTTGCTGAACAAATTGTTTATGAAATTGGTAATCCCCAAGCATATTTACTACCCGATGTAATTGCGGATTTTAATCAGGTGCATTTAGAACAAGTTGGGGAGCACCGAGTTCGTGTGAAAGGGGCAAAAGGACAAGCACCGACTGCACAGTATAAAGTCAGTGCGACTTACCCAGATGGATATCGGGTTTTAGTCAGTTTTTTAATTGCAGGTCGCGAAGCTCCACAAAAAGCACAAGTCATTGCCGATGCGATTTTGAATAAATGTGAGCGGGTTTTAGCAATGCGCTCAGTGCCGCCATTTAGTGAAAAGTCTGTTGAAATTTTAGGTATTGAGAGTACTTATGGCGAACATGCCCAAACATTAAATAGTCGTGAAGTTGTGGTCAAAATAGCTGTAAAACACATATTCAAAGAAGCATGTATGTTCTTTGCATCTGAAATTGCTCAAGCTTCAACAGGTATGGCTCCAGCCTTGGCAGGTATTGTTGGAGGCCGACCCAAAGCATCTCCAGTGATTAAACTATTTTCATTTTTAATAGATAAAAATCAAGTAAGTGTCGAAATCGATTTTGAAGGAAAACGCTACCCAGTTGAGATTCCACAAGGAGTTTCTACAGAGCAATTGCCTACTGTAAAGGCAGGTGAAAATGCAATTTATCAAGGAGATGAAATTGAAGTTCCTTTGATTGAAATTGCGCATGCCCGCAGTGGTGATAAAGGCAATCATAGCAACATCGGTGTGATTGCGCGTAAAGCAGACTATTTGCCATGGATCCGTGCAGCACTGACTGAAGAGACTCTTGCAAGCTATATGCAACATGTCTTGGATGCTGAGAAAGGACGAGTAATTCGTTATGAGTTACCGGGTTTAAATGCACTGAATTTTATGTTGGAAAATGCCTTGGGTGGCGGTGGTGTTGCAAGCCTACGCATAGATCCGCAAGGGAAGGCCTTTGCACAACAATTATTGGATATGCCTGTAAAAGTTCCGGCACATCTTTTAGAAAAATAAAATGAATGGATGAAACAAAGATGAGTTATCAATCAATATTTAGACCAGATGCTTTCGCCAATAAAGTCATTATTGTGACAGGTGGTGGCTCAGGAATTGGACGCTGTACTGCACATGAGCTTGCAGCCCTCGGCGCTCAAGTAGTGATTACAGGACGCAAAATTGAAAAATTAGAGAAAGTAAGCCAAGAAATTATAGAAGATGGTGGTTTAGTTCATTTCATTGTTTGTGATAACCGTGAAGAAGAACAAGTGAAAAATATGATTGCCGAAGTGATTGAAAAATTCGGCAAACTCGATGGTTTGGTAAATAATGCAGGCGGGCAGTTCCCCTCAGCTTTAGAGAATATTTCGGCGAATGGTTTCGATGCAGTCGTGCGTAATAATTTACACGCAACTTTCTATCTAATGCGTGAAGCTTATAACCAATGGATGGCTAAACATGGTGGCAGTATTGTCAATATGACTGCTGATATGTGGGGCGGTATGCCGGGAATGGGACATTCTGGTGCTGCGCGTTCAGGGGTTGATAACTTAACTAAAACAGCATCGGTTGAGTGGGGCAAATCTGGTGTTCGTGTAAATGCGGTTGCACCGGGGTGGATTGTGTCATCCGGTATGGATAATTATAGCGGTGATTTTGCCAAAGTAATTATTCCAAATCTTGCTGGCAATGTACCGTTAAAACGTATGGGAACTGAGTCGGAAGTCTCATCGGCAATTTGTTATTTACTATCCGATGCTGCGGCTTTTGTGTCAGGTGTAACTTTGCGTATAGATGGCGCTGCATCGCAAGGGACACGCATGTACCCACTAGCCGAAGCAACAAATAGTCAATCTTATAATGGTTTCCACCGCGCGTTTATTCCTGAAATTTTTAAAAAAGATAAGACTGAGAAAGTCGAGCAAAGCAATAATTCAGGCTCGGAGTGAGGAATAAAAAATGACCATTCTTCAATCCGAAATTACTGTTGGTAGTGAACAGTATCAAAAGAATAAAGAGGCACTGCTTGCTCAGCTGAGTGAAGTCCGTGCAATTCAGCAAAAAAGCATTGATAAATCGTATGCTGCTAAACCGAAATTCGATAAAAAGGGCAAGATTCTGCCGCATGAGCGTATACGGTTATTGCTTGATGCTGATTCACCTTTCGTTGAGCTTTGTGGTTTGGTTGGCTACAACATGCATGATGACAAGGATGGCTCCGAAGCTGGTGGTGGTGTAATTGCTGGCATTGGTTTTGTCAGTGGTGTGCGTTGTCTGGTCTCTGCAAGTAATAGCGCGATTAAAGGCGGTACCATGTCTCCTATGGGCGTACAGAAAACTTTGCGTTTGCAAAAAATTGCCTTAGAACAAAAACTCCCGCTGATTACGCTGACCGAAAGTGGCGGCGCTAACTTAAATTATGCAGCTGAAGTATTTACCTATGGTGGTATGACTTTTGCCAATCAGGCACGTTTGTCTGCAGCAGGTATTCCACAACTTGCAGTGGTACATGGGAACGCAACGGCAGGAGGAGCTTATCAACCAGGTCTTTCGGATTATGTCATTGTAGTACGCAAACAAACAGAGATGCTTCTTGCAGGTCCACCGTTACTTCTGGCTGCCACGGGTGAAGTCGCCACAGCGGAGGAATTGGGTGGGGCGGAAATGCATGCGCAGGTTGCTGGAACCGCAGAATACTTAGCAGAAAATGATGCCGATGGAATTCGGCTTGCACGTGAAATTTTTGAACACCTCAACTGGAAAGAGCAAATCAAACCAGTTGATGTGACTTATAAAGAGCCTCGTTACGATACCGAGGAACTGTTGGGTGTGATTCCAAGTGATCCTAAACAAACATTTGATATGAAAGAAGTGGTTGCCCGCATTATTGACGATTCAGATTTTCTAGAATTTAAGCAGGAATATGATGATTTAACGGTATGTGGCTGGGCAAAAATTGGTGGTTTGCATATCGGTATTATTACCAATAATGGTCCGATTACGCCTCAAGGAGCAGCGAAAGCAGCTCAGTTTATTCACTTATGTGAACAGACCAACCGTCCGTTATTATTCTTACATAACACTACTGGCTTTATGGTGGGAACCGATGCCGAGCAAAATGGCATTATTAAGCATGGCTCAAAACTGATTCAAGCGGTTGCCAATTGTACTGTACCTAAAATTTCAATCGTTGTGGCAGGGTCATATGGTGCTGGTAACTACGCAATGTGTGGTCGGAGTTTATCGCCAGATTTTATTTTTGCTTGGCCGAACTCGCATGTTGCTGTAATGGGGGCTGCACAGGCCGGAAAGGTACTACGTATTGTTGCTGAAGGGAAACAAAAAGCTTCCGGGCAGGAACCGAATCCGCAAATGCTCGATTTTCTTGAGCAAAGTACTGCGATGAAATTAGAGCAGCAATCTACCGCGCTTTTCAATACGGCCATGCTACATGATGACGGCATTATTGACCCGCGAGATACCCGAAAATTACTTATTTTCCTTTTAGAAACTATTTATGAAGCACAGCAACGCGAACTAAATCCGACCCGTTTTGGTGTGTCTCGTTTTTAATCAATCTTTACCGTAATTAAAAAAATTAATAGGAACAACACCATGAAATTTACTGCCGAACATGAAGCATTACGTCGCACAGCGCGTCAATTTGTTGAAAATGAACTGAATCCGAATATTCCGGAATGGGAAGAAGCTGGACGTTTCCCGATCCACGATGTATTTAAAAAGATGGGTGATCTTGGCCTATTGGGGATTTGTAAGCCTGAGGAAAATGGTGGTCTGGCTTTAGATTACTCTTATAACTTGGTTGTTGCTGAAGAAATTGGACGCGCAGCTTGCGGCGGTGTGCCTTTAGCCATTGGTGTACAAACCGATATGGCAACACCTGCTTTGGCGCGTTTTGGTAGCAAAGAATTACGTGATGAGTTTTTAACACCAGCCATTGCTGGAGAATATGTTGCATCCATTGCGGTATCGGAAGTGCATGCTGGTTCGGATGTTGCTGCTATTAAAACGACTGCTAAAAAAGATGGCGATGACTATGTCATTAACGGCAGCAAAATGTGGATTACCAACTCACTGCAGGCCGATTTCTTCTGTCTTTTAGCCAACACATCTGACGATAAACCACATGTTAATAAGTCGATGATTATTGTGCCAGCCAAAACTAAAGGTATTAGTTTTTCAGAGCCGTTAAATAAATTAGGGATGCGTTCAACGACCACAGCGCAGGTTTATTTAGACAATGTACGTGTACCTCAGCGTAACTTGGTTGGCGTTGAAGGTATGGGCTTCATGATGCAGATGATGCAATTTCAGGAAGAGCGTTTATGGGCTTGTGCTAATGCGATTGGTGGTTTGGAAAATTTAATTCAAAAGACTATCGCCTATACCAAAGAGCGTACGACATTTGGTCAACCACTCATTAATAACCAATATATTCATTTTCGTTTTGCCGAACTCATGACTGAAGTAGAAGCGCTTAAAGCTTTAACCTACCAAGCGTGTGAACAGCATATTGCGGGTGAAGATGTGACTAAGCTGGCATCTATGGCAAAGCTCAAAGCAGGCCGTTTAAGCCGTGAAGTTGCCGATAGCTGCTTGCAATATTGGGGCGGCAATGGCTTTATGTGGGATAACCCTGCATCCCAGCTATATCGTGATGGTCGTTTAGGCTCTATTGGCGGTGGCGCAGATGAGATTATGTTGGGGATTATCTGTAAGTTGATGGATATCTTGCCAAAAAAACAAAAATAAGGAATCAGCCATGACACTTTCAGCATCGCTTCAAGCTATAGATATTGATGACAGCATTCAATTAGAACAAGACGGCAGTATTTTATACCTTTGGTTAAACCGACCGGAGAGCCGTAATGCCATGAACTTGAATATGGTTAATGCAATACAGCAAGTTTTTACTGCCATCCGCGATGACCTTTCAATTCGTGCAGTCATCATTCGTGGTGAAGGTGGGACTTTCTGCGCAGGTGGTGATATTAAAGACATGGCTGCTTTACGCGTTGAAGCAACTAACGTTGGTAGTCTGCAACCTTATACTGACTTTAACCGCCGTTTTGGTGCCATGCTTGAGCAAGTTGAAGCTGCACCACAGACTGTTGTGGTCATTTTAGAAGGCGCGGTATTAGGTGGAGGTTTTGGGCTGGCATGTGTTTCTGATGTTGCCATTAGCCGTGATAATGCGCAGTTTGGTTTACCTGAAACTGGGCTTGGTGTGATTCCTGCACAAATTGCTCCTTTTGTGGTGAAACGTATTGGTCTGACTCAGGCACGCCGACTGGCTTTACTCGGCATGCGTTTTGAAGGGCATACAGCACTGAGTGTCGGTGTGGTTCATCAAATTGCACATAATGAAATTGAACTTGAACAAGCTTTACATGAAGCCATTCAACACATTAAACGAGCAGCTCCTCAAGCTTCACGTGTGACTAAAGCACTGTTACATCGAACACTCAATGAACCTTTAAATGAGTTGCTAGATGATGCTGCACAGCAGTTTGCTCAAGCGGTTGGTGGTGCTGAAGGACAAGAAGGAACAATGGCTTTTATCCAGAAAAGGTTACCAAATTGGGCCGATGAATCATAAGAGATAAGGATAAAAATAATGAAATTTTCAAAAATACTAGTTGCCAATCGTGGTGAGATTGCAGTTCGCGTGATGCAAACAGCCAAGGCAATGGGTTACCAAACCGTCGCAGTTTATTCCGATGCAGACCGTAATGCTCGCCATGTGCAAGAGGCTGATGAAGCTGTTTATATTGGTGCTTCAAAAGTATCAGAGTCTTATCTCTCCATCGCTAAAATTATTGAAGCTTGCAAAAAAACAGGGGCGGATGCAGTTCACCCCGGCTATGGTTTTTTGTCAGAAAATACTGATTTTGCTCAGGCATGTATCGACAACCAGATTACCTTTATTGGGCCTACCGCTTCTGCAATTGAGTTAATGGGCAGTAAACGCCTTTCAAAAATCGCCATGATTGAGGCGGGCGTCCCTTGTGTGCCGGGGTATGAAGGTGACCGACAAGATCTCGAATATTTAGCAACTCAAGCTGAGCAGATTGGCTTTCCAATTATGGTCAAAGCTTCTGCGGGTGGTGGCGGTCGTGGCATGCGTTTGGTACAGCAAGCATCCGAGTTGTTTGAGGCATTACAAACCGCACGTTCAGAAGCTGAAAATGCTTTTGGTTCTGGCGAGCTCATTTTGGAAAAAGCAGTCATTGCTCCACGCCATGTCGAAATTCAGGTTTTTGGTGATACTCACGGCAATTATGTGTATTTGTTTGAACGTGATTGTTCAATTCAGCGCCGTCATCAAAAAGTAGTTGAAGAAGCTCCATGTCCGGTGATGACGCCTGAACTGCGTCAGAAAATGGGTGAGGCAGCCGTAGCAGCGGCAAAAACATGTGCTTATGTTGGGGCAGGTACAGTTGAGTTTTTGCTAGATGCATCGGGTGCATTTTACTTTTTGGAGATGAATACCCGTTTGCAGGTAGAACATCCGGTCACTGAGCTTATTACAGGGTTGGATTTAGTTGAATGGCAGTTACGTGTGGCGAATGGTGAGCAGTTACCTTTAAAGCAACAGGAATTGACCTTAAATGGACATGCGATCGAAGTGCGTTTGTATGCAGAAGACCCACGTCAGGATTTTTTGCCACAAACAGGAAAAATTTTACGTTGGAAGCCTGCAGCTTTGCCAAATGTGCGAATCGATCATGGCATGTTAGCAACTGATGAAGTTAGTCCATTTTACGATCCGATGGTAGCAAAGGTGATTGCCTATGGGAAAACCCGTGAGGATGCGATTCGCTTACTCGCTCGTGCAGTTGATGACTGTGTGTTGCTAGGTGTAAATAGTAATAAGCAGTTTTTGGTCAATTTACTGCGTCATCCAATCGTGGTTGCAGGGGATACTAATACTGCATTCATTCAACAGCATTTTCAAAACGACAGCAGTCTGCATAAGCAGGTTCTATCTTTAGAAACCTTAGCTATTGCTGCGGCATTATTTAGCCAAAGAAAAGGAACTGTGGCATGGCAAACGGGTCTTGGCGTGTCGTTACCATTAAAACTTAAATATGATGATCAGCAAATTCAATTACAGCTTTCATCTGTAAATAACACGTTTACGGTAGAGCTCTGTGATCAATCAGTTTGTATTGAAGTGCTTGAGAGAATGCCAGAGCAATTAGTTTATTTAATTGATGGTGTACGTCGCCGTGTGCAATATGTATTAAATGATGATCAGCTTTATTTAGATCAAAATAATGGCAATGTCGCAATTCGCAATGTAACTTATGCTGCACCAGAAGCTGCCGATGTTGCCGGAGATGGTAAAATTCGTGCACCAATGGATGGTACTGTGGTGAATATTCTGGTCAATAAAGGTGATCAAGTCATAAAAGGCCAAACTTTATTAGTGCTTGAAGCCATGAAAATCCAACAGCAGATTAAATCGGATGTTGATGGAATAGTTGATGATGTTTTAGGTCAGCAAGGGCAGCAAGTAAAAAAACGGCAGATGTTATTTACTATTCAAATCTAGTAAAAAATACCGCTCTATATGAGCGGTATTTTACTTTAAATGAGGAGTCCTGATTTATTCTCCATCGGCCTCTGCAATTGTCTGACTTGCTTTTTTTAGGCTATATAGTAGTTGACCTAAAAGGACTTCTTTATTACTTAGCGTAACCATGACCATTGGGTGATGAACAGCAGGAATAGCAGTTAAAATGGCCTTGCCATTATCTGCATCTAAAGTAATGTTGTTACAGCCCGTCAGTTGAATCTCTTTTAAAAATGCAGTGACCATTGCCAAAATTGAGCTACTTACGGCTGCTAACTTAGTAGTGTTATGGTGGTTCTTGTGGCTCACTGTTGCTAATTCAAAACCATCAGAAGAGCAAATCATGACAAAATCTACACCACGCGTATTCATCAAAATATTATGAGCTTCGGCTTTTGCAAGTTGTAGTAACTGTGTTGGAGCGGTTCGTTTTTGAGTTGGGATACTAAGCATGATCATTCCCTTGAGATGTTGAGCCTACCTTGACTTCAAGTGATGCAATTAATGATTCAACCATCATTAAAATTTGTTCTTGCTCACGTGCATCAATAAAAAAAAGAGGGTATGGTAGTGCATTTGCTTTTATCCAATGACGATATTGTTGAAGTGATGACTCTTTATTTTCGTCAACATGAGTAATACCAATCGCAATATTGTCGTTATAATTTTTAAAGGTTTCTAAATAGCTTTCTAACTCGGCAATTGGATTAGAGCTATTATGATCTAATAATAAAATAACACCGATTGCACCTTCACAAATGACCGACCATATAAAATCAAAACGGCTTTGTCCCGGGGTGCCATAGAGTCCGATTTTGATTCCATCATCTAAAGTAATTTCACCATAATCAATACCTACAGTGGTCTGGGTTTTCTGGTGGCTCTGTACATCAGTGTTGAATGCTTCTGTTTCCAGAATTGGAATTTCAGATAGCGATTTAATCGCTTCTGTTTTACCTGCCCCCATACTACCTGCAAAGACAATTTTATATTGCTGTATAATCATAACTTCCCTTAAAGACCAAAACGCCGTCTAATTTTCCCTATAAAATTTTTAAAAAAATGATTGTCTGTATTTGAATTTTCTAAATAAAAATTTGGTGTGTAAGCACATTTATTTGCAGAAATAAATTTTCCATTATTTGCCATTAAACAAGCGGTAACGAAGCGTAAGACGTCATTGATTGATAAGTTAAGCTGTTTAGCCACATCAGTAATTTTTGCGCCTTGTATAAAGCATGCGGAGAGTTGTAGGCTCACTTTTCTATATTCTTTTTGATAGGGCTGTGGCCAATAGTCAATTTTAAAATAACTATCCTTCGAGGCTAGATTCTCAAAATTGTTTGAAGTCCAAATCAGATTCCATAACCAGTCTTGTACATAATAATCTTTTTTACGAGAAACCTTAGTAAAATCAGATGTTTTTGCAAAAGCAAAGTTAAAGCTCATATTAGTTTGTGTTTTTTGACGAGAGGGCTCCAACCAAGCAATTTGAGTTCTATTATCAATAATCGCTAAAGTGCCTTTATCATCAAAGATGTGTAGCCTAGGGTTTTCTGAACTGTGCAAATTCCTTATAAATTTATTATCAATGAATGGAGGCTCATTTGATAAATCAGAAACTACAGCAAAGTTTGTCTGATCTAAAGAGGACAATAAATTGTCCTCTAGCCATTCTAATAGAGGTTCTGTTTTTTCTACTGGTAGATGTAAGGTGTGTTCATAAATAGAATTTCTATTTTCTGAAGCTGTTTTCGTAACTTTTAAATAAAGAAATTTTTTCTTGTGAAGAATATTTTGAATATTATCTGCATCAAAAAAGTTTTCGTTAATGATTAATAAATCAATATGATTACTGGAAATATTAACCCAGTTAATACCATATTGATTTGATATTAGATTGCGGATTAATATTTTTAATTCATCTGAAACTTTTAAGCTTAAACCTGAAACTGCAATATTTATGCAATGACTATCCATAGTATCATTTTAATTTTTTATAAATTGATGTAATGATTTTTTATGCTCTTTATAATGAATATAAAGAGCATAAACTAAATCACTTAACTGAAATCGAGCTCTTTTTCAAATGACTTTAACTCATGACGAGCCATAGCCAAATTTGATTTGCTACGGTCGAGTACTAAGTAAAGGAACAAATTATTATTACTTTCTAAAGGTCGAATTAAATGGTAAGCCTTACCTAAGGTAATTAAAATATCCTCAATATTGTCATTTAACTTCAATGTATTAGCTACATTTCGCTTTGCGCGAATGACTTCTGTATTACCAGCAGCAGCCAATTCTAAATCAATTTCCCCACCACCTTGTGTTGCAAGTGACAATCCACTTTCTGAATCAACAAGTGCAGAAGCAATAAAACCATCAATTGTCGTTAAGCTATCTAAAGAAAGTTTAGCCATTTTTTATCTCTCAGGATTCTAAAATTATATTTACTACTTTTTCCTAAAAGTAGCTGAAATTCATTATATTTTTGCTCAATTTGAAGTCAATAAATTAAATAAAAAGTAAAATTGTTGTTTTGGGAAATAAGTGACACAAAATGTCAGACCATAGAAAATATTATAAGATTGTTTTTACGTTTTAATTTTAATACTGTGCTGAGTTTAACATTATATATTTTAAAATCTGGATAAAATAATTGTAATAGAATATTAATAAAATACTTGTGGATAAAATGTTCCAATTTTAATAATAAAAAAGGGGAAATAATGAATTCCCCTTTATAGCAATAAGTGAACTAAACGAGTTGCGTATAAATACAATATAAGTAACCCAAAATTGCTAAAGCAACGATAGGGGCAATAATCTTTGACCATGTAGGTACAGAAATCTCGGTAGTTTGTTCTTCAATATGCACGTCATCATGATGAGGTTGGGCTTGGTGAACCATTTGGTTGAACTCCTTCATTGTTGTATCCAATGATAGCTCTTCTTGTTCCACAGGTTTAGAACCAATTAATTCATTTAGGTGGTTTGTTGACCAAACCCAATCTTCAGCTTGACCTGATAAGTGTTCAATCTGACCTAAAATTAATTCTTTTAAGCCATTATGCCCAAAACCACCTGTTTCATCGAGCTGATTAAGTTCTGCTAACTGCAAAGTTAAAATTTCAGAAATACTCTGTTCTAGTTCTGAATTTTTTAAAGTCGACTGATTATGTTTAGAAGTCGTTAAATGACGAGCAACTTCTTGAATATAAAGTGGATCTGAGGTTTTGATTTCTTGATAAATCTTATTATCATTCTGACGCCATAAACTAATCAGTTTTCCAAGCGTAAGTATATTCACCTCATCAATCAGTTTATTTTTTTCATTAACTGGATATTGATTTAAAAGCTGAGGCTTTTGAATTTTTATCTGCTCAGCAAAGTATTGGACTAAATCAAATGCCATGCTTTCTTCCTCTAAATTTAATCTAAAATTCTTAACGATGGTTTTTTCTTAGTCGATGTTGTTTCAGTTGCTTCTTGTACTTCTGACTCTACTGTATTTTCTACAGGTGTTACATTGGCATATTCTTCAGGATCAAAGAATAAACCTTGTCCATTTTCTCGTGCATAAATCCCTAAAACCGCTTGAATAGGAACATAAATGTCTTTTGATGCTCCGCCAAAACGAGCTGAAAAAGTAATATCTTCATTGGTAATAAGCAATTGATGAACTGCATGGGGCACAATATTTAAAACAATTTGTCCATCTTTAACAAATTGTTGCGGAACGTCGGTATACGGTTGTGTCGCATCAACTAATAGATAAGGAGTAAGCTGGTTATCACAAATCCATTCATAGATTGCACGAGCAAGATAAGGACGTGTAGGGGTTAAATCAATAGTTTGCTCAGACATATCACGCTATTCCATATTTAATAGTTCATTGTAACGGTTTTTCTCTTGAGGCGTCATTGATTTAGCAAAAGAAGGCCGTTCAAAGATACGTTTACAGTACAAAAATATAGGTCGACAGTGCTGTTTTGGTAAATCAATTCCCATGCTATTCAATCTTAAAAAGATAGGGGCAAGCATGCAGTCTAAGATTGTAAAATTCTCAGACATGAAATACGGGAAATGCTGAAATAGGGGAGTAAGTGAAATTAATGTTTCACGTAGTTCTTTTTGAGCTTTTTGCTTTTGTTCGACATTTAGTGAATCAGCATGTTTTAACATGTGATCTGCTAACTTAAACCAGTCGTTTTCAAGTCTCCAGATATACTGACGCTGTTCCGCACGCATCATAGGTGCATCTGCATAAAGCTTACTTTGACGATAACGGTCATCTAAATATTCAGCGATGATAGGTGCTGAAAATAATTTAAGATTTTGTTCGACCAGCATCGGTAATTGGTTGTAAGGATTTAAGCTGGCTAAATCTTCGTCTTCATGGTCAGTTATGATTAATTGATATTTGATTTGTTTTTCTGCTAATAAGAAACGAATCCAATGAGAACGGAAATCATCAGCATGACTGTAAAGGGTAATCCCCTGAATAGAGGTGTTTTCGACCGACATATCACAAGACGACGTGGTTGAGTGAATCGATTAGGATACTAAAAATGCTTTAGGAAATCACGGTTCTAAAGAGATAGTTTGTTTATATTTATAAGTTTGTATTTGGTGGCTCTATTTTCATAATAAAAAAGCCTTGGAAAAATCCAAGGCTTTTTGTCCAACTCGATAAATGAATTAACGTTTAGAGAATTGAGGACGTTTACGAGCTTTACGTAAACCAAGTTTCTTACGTTCAACTTCACGAGCATCACGAGTAACGAAACCAGCTTGACGTAGAACAGGTTTTAAAGTTTCGTCAGCAGCGATAAGCGCACGAGTAATACCGTGACGGATCGCGCCAGCTTGACCACCGATACCACCACCTTTAACAGTGATGTAAAGGTCAAACTTTTCAGTAACTTCTAAAAGTTCTAAAGGTTGACGAACAACCATACGAGCAGTTTCACGACCGAAATATTGCTCTAAAGTACGGTTGTTAATAACGAGTTTACCTGTACCAGCTGACAAGAAAACACGTGCAGTTGCGGTCTTACGGCGACCTGTACCATAATTAGTAGCCATGTGCTGTATCCCTTAGATGTCCAAAACTTGTGGCTGTTGAGCAGCATGCGGATGCTCAGTACCAGCGTACACTTTCATTTTTTTGATCATTGCATAACCAAGAGGACCTTTTGGTAACATGCCTTTAACCGCTTTTTCAAGAACAGCTTCAGGTTTGTGAGCAATTAACTTCTCGAAGTTAGTCTCACGGATACCACCAGGGAAACCAGTATGGCGATAATATTTCTTATCAAGTGATTTTTTACCAGTCACTTGAACTTGTTCAGCATTAATCACAACGATGTAATCGCCAGTGTCAACGTGAGGAGTATAAGAAGTTTTGTGCTTACCGCGTAAACGACGAGCGATTTCAGTCGCAAGGCGACCTAAAGTTTTGCCAGAAGCATCAACAACATACCAGTCATGTTGAACTTCAGCTGGCTTAGCGCTGAGAGTTTTCATTAAACCACTACCTATTATAGTTGGTTTGGACTATGGAATCTGTCCAAACAAAAGGAGCGAGCATTCTAAACGAGTTTGTCCAAACTCACAAGAAAAATCCAGTTTAAGCCATATAATTTAATCCATAAACTGATGAATGTCAGATATGTTAAAATCAAACACATTCTTGTTATGTGTCTGGAGTGATTGTGCTGCCATTATATGTCACTTCCGGTGAGCCGGCTGGTATTGGTCCAGATATCTGTTTGAGCTTGGCTAAGCGGGTTGATGAACGCCCTGTTGTTATCTTGGGTGACCGAGACTTATTAGAGCAACGTGCCCAAAAAATTGGGGTCGATATTCAATTTATAGAATATACCGGACAGCCTGAATCGTCATCTCTGAATGAACTCTATATAGAACATGTGCCTTTAGAAGCAGCTGTCATTGATGGTCAATTAAACCCAGCTAATGCAGCTTATGTATTAGAGCAACTGCGTCGTTCAGCTGATTATGCAATGTCTGGTAAAAGTGTGGGAGTAGCCACGGCACCCGTGCAAAAATCGGTTATTAATGATGCTGGTATTTTGTTTAGTGGTCACACTGAATACTATCAAGAGTTTGCAGGTGTAGAGCGTGTCGTAATGATGCTTGCAACCAAAACTTTACGTGTCGCCTTAGCAACTACACATTTACCCTTAAGAGATGTAGCGGATGCAATTACCAAAGAGCGATTGCATCAGGTCATTGATATTTTACTGCATGACTTAAAAACTAAATTTAAGATTACAGACCCACGTGTACTCGTGTGTGGTTTAAATCCTCATGCAGGTGAAGATGGTTATTTGGGTCGTGAAGAGATTGAAACCATTAATCCAGTACTCGAAAGTTATCGAGCGCAAGGGTTTAAAATGAGTTTAAGCTTGCCGGCAGATACCTTGTTTACTCCAGAACATCTTAAAAATGCAGATGCTGTACTTGCCATGTACCATGATCAAGGTTTACCTGTGTTAAAATCACAAGGGTTTGGTGAAGCCATCAATATTACATTGGGTTTGCCTTTCATTCGAACTTCGGTTGACCATGGCACTGCATTGTCTTTGGCTGGGACTGGTTTGGCAAAAAGCTCAAGTTTAAATGTCGCTGTTGATTTAGCTTTATCTTTAGCAGCGAGCTAAATTTTTCATGTTGGAAATGTTCTATGTATCAAATTAATGCCCTAAACCCGAAAGATGAAGGGCATAAAGCTCGTAAACGTTTTGGTCAAAACTTCTTACATGATCAACGAGTCATTGCCAAAATTGTGCGCTCTGTAAGTCCGCGTACAGGCGACAATATTGTTGAGATTGGACCTGGTTTAGCTGCCTTAACCTCTCCTTTAATTGGGGAGTGTGATGCATTAACAGTAGTGGAACTAGATCGTGACTTAGCTGCTGGGCTACCAGAACGTGTTCTACATCCTGAACGTTTGACGATTATAGAAGCTGACGCATTAAAATATGACTTTAGCGAACTGGTAAAAGATGGCCGACCATTACGTGTAGTCGGTAACTTACCTTATAACATTTCCACCCCATTACTTTTTCATCTCTTGGAATTTGGCAGCAAAGTTAAAGATATGCACTTTATGCTGCAAAAAGAAGTGGTTGACCGTATTACTGCTGAACCGAATACGAAAGAATATGGACGTTTGTCGGTAATGATTCAGTATTACTGTCAACCAACATTTTTATTTGAAGTGCCAGCTGGTGCATTTAACCCACCACCTAAAGTAACGAGCGCTGTTTTCCGCCTTGTTCCTTATGATCAAAAGCCAATTACAGCAAAAGATGAAAAAGCTTTAGCTCGACTGGTTGCCCATGTATTTACTCAGCGCCGCAAAACATTAAGAAACAGTCTTAAAGGTATGATTGCAGAAGATGGCTTTGAAAAAGCTGGTGTTGATCCGATGGCTCGTCCAGAGACCTTAACACTTGCCCAATTTGTTGCTTTGGCCGATCAAATGGTGGCGTAAATGACTAAGCGTTTTAACTATGTTATTGGTGATGTGCAGGGGTGTTTTGAAGCTCTAAAAGCCTTGCTTAAAGAAATACGTTTTGATCCAGATCAAGACTTTTTATGGTTTGCTGGTGATTTAGTCGCACGTGGTGAAAACTCGGTAGGGGCATTACGTTTTATTAAAAAGCTTGCTGATCGTGGAGCTGCTGCAACTGTACTTGGAAATCATGACCTGACTTTAATTGCGGGTGCGCGTGGTTTAAAAGAGATTAAAGAAAAAGATCGTACCCAAGACGTTATTGATGCTATTGATGGTGATGAGTTAATCGATTGGTTACGTAAACAGCCATTATGTTTATTGCCAAACGAGCATACGATCCTTACTCATGCTGGCATACCTTGTATTTGGGATGCGCAAAAAACTGTAACGTTGGCAAAAGAGGTCGAGGCTGTACTCGCAAACGAAGATTTATCTGTATTGGATGCTTTTTTAGCAGACATGTATGGTTCTAAACCAGATTTGTGGGAAGATAACCTAACTGGTTCTGCGCGTTTACGTTGTATTACCAATTATTTGACTCGCATGCGTTTAACCAATGCCGAAGGGGCTTTAGAGTTTAGTTTTAAAGATTCTTTGGATGCACCAATGCCGGAAGGTTATTTCCCTTGGTTTGAATTTCCGAGCAAAGCCGCACAAACTCATCAGATTATTTTTGGTCATTGGGCTGCGCTCGAGGGCCGAACTATTAATGAGCAGATCCAGAATATCGATGGTGGCTGTGTTTGGGGCAGAAAATTAATGGCTTATCGATTTGAAGACAAAGAAATTTTTTCTGTTGAAAATCCTGTGCAAATATAAGAAAAGCAATGCTTTGCTATGAACGTAAGATGAAGCTTGTAGCTGAGCTAAAAATAAAAAAGCCGCTTCTGCGGCTTTTTTATTAGGAACTATTATTCTACTCGAATCCAGATTTGATTACGCCCTAAAGCTGAAACTCCGAGATAGCCGCGCATATGTAAGCGTTTGCCAGTTGAACTAAGTTTTGCTTTAAGCCCGTAAACTTTACCAGTATTCGGATCTAAAATTTTACCGCCAGTATAGTTCAGTCCATCTACCTGTTTTAAACCAGTTGCGATATCCAGACCTAAAATCGGTTTATTGGTATATGGCGCAGGGCAATTATCACAAATTTCTTTAGGCGTATAACCTGGGCGTGGCGTTACTTTGATAATTTTCCCAGCATATGTCCCGTTCGCTTCTTTTCGTATTTCTACCTGTGCTTTGGGAGCACCTGTCTTATCATCAATTGTTTGCCAGAGACCTGTAATATCTGCTGCAAATGTAGCAGTATTAATCCCCAATAAGAGCAGAGCTCCAATAAAAATTTTCCCCATAATTAAAAATCCTTTTAACTTTGAAAGGTCATCTTATTTGGAATTGATAGACCGTTCAATGTTTATTTAATCAACTTCTTAATTATGGTGTTCCAAAAGACAACATTAATGTTGGTAGCCAAATTGCAGTAAATACACCATTCAATGCCATACCAAATGCAGCGTAACGACCTGCAACAGGCCCACGCTGCCAAGCTTGAGCTGTTCCGATGGCGTGTGCAGCTAAACCTAAGGCTAAACCTGATGCTCTCTCATCATGAATATGTTTAAGTAAGAATGGTGAGAATGCTGCGCCAATTACCCCAGACAAAATAACAATAAGGGTTACGAGTGTTTCGGGAGCATGTAATAAAGTTGCGATGTTCAGAGCAATTGGAGTAGTTACTGCACGGGTGGCAAATGCAAGAATGGTAGGTTCAGACATATGTAATAAGTAAGCCAGCCCCATAGGTAGGGCAACTGCGCTAATACTTGCAAAAAGTAAAATACCAATGACCGATTTAATTGGAAGATCATCGTAACGCATTGCAGCTAAAGGGATGGCTAATGCTACGGTGACATAACCTAATAGATGACCGAATAAGTCATTCACATAAAGACGATACTGTTCATATGGTACATGTAGAACTGAAAGTAAGCCAATTACAATGAACATGCCGAAAACTAAAAGTGGAACTTGCGGAAAACGTCGGTTTAAAGGCTTTGCACACAGATAACCAATGAGTGTGATCAAAAATCCGTAGAAAATCGTAAACATTTTATTCTCCTTATAACCAACGTTTTGCCATTTTTGCATAGACCCACAAAGGTATAAGGGTACTGACCACTAAAACAAAAAGAAATAATGGAATTTCCTTACCCATATGTACGAGCATAATTAATGAACCTGCACAGATAGGTAAAAACGCGAATCCACTTTCTTTCATGATTTTATTATTGGTATCTACTATTCGAAGTGGAATTTTTTTAAACTTTCTCCAAATCAGTAAAATAATAAGTAAGCTGATTAAACCGACCAGATTACCTAATTCTGGATGACCAAAAGCACGCATGACAACGACAGAGCCTTCACGAAAACCAATAATGAGTAGTAATGTAATTACCCATGCTGTCCAGTCTATACTTTTGATCTTATCCATATTTTTTTATCTCTAAAAGTTTACTTATCAAGTTTTAACTGATATCGCCCTTGATTTCAAACTCTTCCAAGGGGCGCTTAAATTGACTCGCGTGTTCTCCCAAGATTTCATCTAAGGGCAGTTTTGCTTGGCGAATAAGCTTTTCTAACTTATGTGGTGCAATCTTCACGTCAATATGTAATAAGCCTGCATCATCATAATGTTCAGACTCAATAACATTTAAGGCATAAAGTTGAGTACGTAATTTGCCATAAGCAGGCTTAAGCACGAGTGAAAACTTTTGAATTTGGCCCATTAAGCATTCTTGTACTGCTTTTTGGAGCAACTCTAGACCTTGACCAGAATGAGCTGAAACATAAACTCGATCTGGTACATGTGGTTCGGCATAAATAATTTTGGCCTCTTCACCACTTAGATCAATTTTGTTGTATACCCGAAGTACGGGAGCATCAGCACCAATGTCTTTTAATACGCCTTCAACCGCTTCAATTTGGTCAAGCATGTCATGGCTACTACTATCAATAACATGCAGTAAAAGGGTCGCTTCTAGTGTTTCTTCAAGTGTTGCTTTAAATGATTCAACCAAATCATGCTGTAAGTTTCGTACAAAACCTACTGTATCTGCTAGCACAACAGTACCGATACCATCCCAGTCTAAACGGCGTAGGGTTGGATCGAGTGTTGCAAATAGTTGATCAGCTGCGTAGACATCACTATTAGCTAAAATATTAAATAAAGTGGATTTACCAGCGTTGGTATAACCTACTAATGAAACCGTTGGAATAGCTGCTTTTTGTCTTGCTGCACGCCCTTGCATACGAGTCTGTTGTACTTTGTCTAATTTATCTTTTAATTGGGTAATACGAACACGAATGAGACGGCGATCTGTCTCTAGTTGTGTTTCACCGGGACCACGTAAGCCGATACCACCTTTTTGTTGTTCAAAGTCGGCAGACCAACCACGAATAAGACGAGTAGATAAATGTTTAAGCTGAGCAAGTTCGACTTGTAACTTACCTTCATGCGTACGGGCACGCAGCGCAAAAATATCTAAAATTAAGCCTGTGCGGTCAATAACTCGGCATTTTAATATTCTTTCTAAATTTCGTTCTTGAGCAGGTGATAACGCATGGTCAAAGATAACCAGACTCGCTTCTAGCTCCTGAACTTGCTCTGCAATTTCTTCGACTTTTCCGGAGCCAATAAAAAATTTAGGATTAGGCTTATTACGCTGAACCTTAATATGTTCAAGGATATCTGCACCAGCAGACTGTGCAAGTAGAGCAAACTCTTCGGCATCCAGATCATCTAATAATTGTACAGAAACACTCACTAAGATTGTGCGTTCACCGCCTTGATGCCGATCAACATATTCCACGTGGCTATAAATCCTGAAAATGGGAAAACTTTATTCTAGAGGAAACTTAAGCAAAAGGGGAAAGCGTTTGTTCTCATCCTTTAGATTAGTTATATGAGATTAGTCTAATGTTCAGATTTATTTTATTTGCCGTTCTCTATCGTCAATGCAAGTTTATTACGAAACGTATAGAATGACTCGAGATGGGTATAACAATGATTAATCGTTAGTGAAATTTTATGGCTCAAACGCAAAGTATAGTTAATTCAACGTTAAAGAAATTATCAAAAATAGGTTTATACGGAAAAAAGGTCACTTCTGCCACGGCCGCAATTAGTGAAGGTTTTTATCTAGTTTATCGACATGGGCTTTATAAAGATCCTAATAATCCTGTTAATACACGTTATGTCCAATACTTTTGCCGTCGTTTATGTCAGGTTTTCAATTTAGATATAGAAGTACATGGCACAATTCCTAGAGAACCAGCTTTATGGGTAAGTAATCATATTTCTTGGCTAGATGTTGCGGTTCTAGGTTCAGGTGCGCGAGTTTTCTTTCTGGCTAAAGCTGAAATTGAAAATTGGCCTATTCTTGGAAATTTAGCCAAAAGTGGTGGAACGTTATTTATTAAGCGTGGATCTGGCGATTCTGTCAGAATTCGTGAGCAAATTGCTGAATTTTTAAAACAGAATATTCCAGTATTATTTTTCCCTGAAGCCACAACTACAGATGGACATTCTGTTAAAAAAGTACATGGACGATTACTAGGAGCAGCGATTGAAGCACAGCGTCCAGTACAGGTTTGTTTGATTTGTTATGTAAATCGTGATGGGCAATTAGATACAGTTGCGCCATTCATTGGTGACATGACATTTGCCGAACATATTCAACGTGTACTTGAAATGCCTAAAGTAACAGCTCATCTGTTAACTTTGCCTCCTATTTCAGTGGAAGGGCATGACGTCAAAAGTTTAACGCGCGAAGTTCAAGAAAAAATGGTGGAAGGTTTGGCTCAATTACATCAGAAAGTACTTAAGCCAAATAACTAATTACATAAATCCTTCAAGTGGCAGCCATGAAAGAAACTTCATGCCTGCTTTTTGCCACCATTTCATCTCAGGTTCCTGTCTATAAATTACAGGACCATTTGGAGTTTCTTGCTGCCAATAAATATGGTTGTTAGTGTCGAGCTTTAATTTATAAGCATACTTATTTAAATTTTCATCCATTGTATGGTGAATCGTCTTAGCCAGCGATGGGCTATCTAAAATCACACCAATTTCAGTATTTAAGTAAGCCGAGCGCGGATCAAAGTTAAATGAACCAATAAAAACCTGCTCATCTAATGCCATGAGTTTAGTATGCAAACTTGATCGGCTTAGCCCTTTCATATTTACTTTAGCTTTAGTGGCAAGCTCATCTGTATTTTTATTTAAATCTCTTTTATCAGGTGTTGGTAAAAATTCATAAAGTTGTACGCCGTTTTTAAGCAGTTCTTTACGATATTTCCCATAAAAGGCATGTACAACAGCAACGTCATTCGCTTTGAAAGAGTTCGTTAAAACTCGAACTTCAACACCCTCTTTGGCAAGCGTGCTTAAAATCTTGGCACCTTGTTTTTCAGGAATAAAATAAGCAGAGATTAAGTCAACGTTACTTTCTGGTTTTTCCAAATGATTAATTAACTGGAAATTGAGGTGTTCTTCTTTCTTAGCTTTCGATTTGATTTTATCAGGTGAGTCTTTTACGACTTCTGCTTTGACCCAATCAAATTGAATATTGTGATTTAGCCATTGATCAAATGCATGAGATTTTGCGGTTAAGTTTAAAAAGTTTTGGACGGTAGCTTGTTGATAGTGTGCTTCCAGCTGTTCTTTTAAGCCTTCATAGCGTAAACGGTGCTGCTCAGGGCTTACGATACTTTGAACCGAATATGCATATTCATGATTCCAGTAATCATCAAACGAATTTACGATATCATCAACAGCAGCGCCTACCAACATTACATCGACATCAGAAAACTGATAGCTATCGCTTACATTGTAATATTGATTGGTCATGTTACGCCCGCCAATAAGAGCAACCTCATTGTCGGCAATAAAACTTTTATTGTGCATACGACGATTGATACGTTTTAAATCAAGCACCATATCCATCGCACGGTATTTGCGGAAACGGTAGGGATTAAAAAGCTTAACTTCAATATTTTTATGCTGAGAAAGGGCCAGTAAAATCCCTTCCATTTTTTTTGCATTATTGTCATCAATAAGAAGTCGGACTTTTACACCTCGATCAGCTGCACGAATAATCGCGTGCAAGGCTAAAGCACCAACTTTGTCATTATCCCAAATGTAATATTGTAAATCTAAAGTCTTTTCGGCTTTATCAATTAATCTAAGTCGAGCCGCGAGAGCCTCCAGAGGATCATTTAGAACATGGAAACCCGTTAACTTTGGATTTTGCTGGCGTAAAGGTGTAATAATTTTGGCAAGTGAAGTCTCAGAGGTATCAATGTCCTTTGCATATTGCACAGGCTCAACACCATGTTTTGGCAGAGTACTACATCCTGTCAAACCCACAGCAAAACTTGAACATAGGACTATAGAGGCTTTTATCAAAAAGCCTTTAGCTTGTTGATTCGTTTGAAGCTGTTTGGAATGAAAGGATTGTGCCATAATCAGTACATACGATAAGGTGAGCTAGAGTATAATTCGTGCATATTGAAAGATAAATATTGAATTTGATTACTAGCAATCAATATAAGATAAGTCGAGAGTCGTAATGTGGAATCCGAATTCAATCATTTTTTGTTTTTACTTTATTTTTTCAATACTTGCTCTATGGGGAATTTCTGAGGCTTGGATTCATCAATCACGAACCGAGACGATTCATCCATTTAAAGCTTTTGTACATCTACTCGCATTTTATCTCTCTTATCTACTTATTCCTCTCTGGTTTTTTAATCTATATGCTGCTTGGATTGGTTACTACTCAATTCATCAAGGTATTTTCATCTTTTTCTTAAGTGGCGTGTTAATTTATGCCCGATTTATTGAACCTCATTTAGTCCGTGTCGATACTCATCAATATCGCTTAAACCCGGATCGTAGTTTTGATAAACCAGTAAAAGTAGCCTTAATTGCAGATTTACATATCGGTTTATTTTCAGGGCATGAACGTCAGCTCAAAACCATAGTTAGAAAATTAAATGAACAGCAACCTGATTTAGTGGTAGTCGCTGGTGATTGGACATATGAGCCAGAAGACAGATTGATTGAAGAATTAAGTGTTTTAAAAGAAATTCAGGCGCCTGTATATTCGGTTCCTGGAAATCATGATGAGCAATATCCTGGCCCACCGATTCAGCAACTATTAAAAGATGCCCTGTTTTATAATGAGGTTATTGATATTGAAGGGAAGATTGTTGATTTTGAAGAATTTCGTTTGATTGGTATTGGTGACCTCTGGGCAGGCAAAACCGATATGCGTTCTATGCCAGATTTACCGCAAGACAAGCCTTGGTTAATTTTATCTCATAACCCCGATACGGTAGATATGGTACCTAAATTACCGAATCGACCATTAATGTTATCTGGGCATACACATGGAGGGCAGGTAGAGCTTCCATGGTTGACTAACTATATTATGAAAAAAGTATCAATTTTAGGTCATAAGCGCGGTTTCTACTCTCATGAGCATGCGGATGTCTTTGTTACCGTTGGCACAGGAATGGTTGGAATTCCTTTGCGTTTCAGAGTACCACCAACCATTGATATTATTGAACTAGTTTAAAATAAAAAAGCCAATCACAGAGGATTGGCTTTTTTATGAATTAAATTTACTTATGGAATAACGACAATCGCAACACGTCGGTTAATCGCACGGTTTTCATTGGTTGTATTTGGTACATAAGGTTGTGTTGAACCACGACCAATTACGTAGATGTTTTCTTTTTTAAATCCACGTGTTAAGAAAAGGTTTGCCACACTTTGAGCACGCTCTTCAGATAACTTTTGGTTATATGTAGCATCACCAACATCATCAGTATGACCAACAATTTTCAATTTATTCAGGTCATATTTATTCAGTTGATTTGCCAGACGTACTAGCTCAGCTTCATGACTTTGTTTTAACTGTGCATTATTAAAGTCAAATAACAAGCGTTCTGGTAAACCTAAAGTCCAGCCTTCATCAGTAAGAACGAAACCTTCTTTTTTGAGCAATTTTACTTGACGATATTTTAATGGACCAAAACTCAGGCACCCTGCAAGAGTAATGCATAGCAATGCAATAAAAGAGAGTTTTAAAGATCTTGTATTCATAGATTAGCCTAAATTTAATTTTCAGGTTTATAGATAAACCAGTGTTCATCCGAATTTTTAGCCTTATACATTGCTTGATCTGCTTGCATAATGAAATCTTCGGGGCTAGATGCAAATTGTGATAAAGCAATACCTACACTGAAACTGAAGTAAATGGTTTGACCATTTAGATGCAAAGGTTCTTTACAGCTTTCGAGTAAATTTTCAGCAATAGATATTAAATGATCAGCATGACTAATGGAATGCAAAATGACAGCAAATTCATCACCACCTAACCGTGCAATAAAATCTTGATGACGCAAACGAGTTTGCAGGCGATTCGCCATTTCTTTTAAAACTTCATCGCCAGCTAAATGGCCAAATTGGTCATTAATTGCTTTGAAGTTATTGTTATCTATAAATAATAATGCAGACTTATTATCAAACCCTTTATCTTCAAACATGTCTAAAAGGATTTGGTAAAAATAATGTCTATTAGGTAATAAGGTGAGCTGGTCGTGATGAGCCTGAAAGGATAATTTACGATTTTCCTTTTGTAGCTGGTTATCCCATATTTGAATTTCTTCAAGTAACTCGTTAAAAACGGTATTTAAATCTTGAAATTCTTTAATTCGGTTATAAGGAAAACGAAGATTATAAGCTTTTTGTTCACTTACAATTTGAGCAATATTAGTAAGTGGGTAAATAGCCTGCATAATTTGACGATAAGTTAAGTTCACTGACCACCATAAAGCGCAAACAATAAACAACATTGCAATCGCAAGCCCTACCATAATCATTTTGAGGAACTGCAATATTTTTTCAGAGCTACCAAAAAGTGTGAGTTCACCTACATTTTGTTCATGATGATAAATTGTAAGATGAACAGGCTCATTTAAAAACCAGTGATCAAACCAGCCTTCTAAAATTGAAGTTTGACTTGATAATTTAAAACTTTGGGCGATCAGATGATGTTCTGAATCATAAATATGAATAGTACGAATTGAATGATCATTCGTATATTCATTCAAAATCTGCTCTATTGTAATTTTATCATTAAACACGACTGCAGGCTGAATACGCTCTAATAGAGTATGACTAAGCAATTGCAAATTTTGTTTAGCATAAGTTTCCATTGTAAAAACGGAAATTGAGACAAACGTAAAAGAGCAAATAAAAAAAGTAATAGCAAAAATAGTAAATTGAGATTTTCTAAATAATGCGTGTAGTGAAGTGGACTGATACAACTTTGATATCATGATCCTTACTCCGCATTCTTAGCCAAGAGTAATACTCTCGGATCAATATGGACTTTGGAGTGACTTAAAGCATCTAAGTTAACTTTAAAAGTAGTGTAATTATTCTGAGTATATAAACAAAAGATACTTCCTATCTCGCACTCTGAATTATTAACACTTAAAGAAAGTAAAGAATGATAAGGATAGTTTTGAATAAGGTTTTGTTGTTGCTGCGGAGAAGTACTAGAAAAATAGACAGCCTGACAATGTGACCGAGCAAAATCTTTCGCATTTACAGTTTGAACACGATAATTATAAGACATTTGCTGGATATAAGATTGAAAAGTAGATGTAATAGAAGGGTTATCAATTACACAAAGAGTAGGAGTATTTACATTCTCCCACTTACTGTAGCTTAGGATAGATAAAGTAAGTACATAGAAATTATGTTTTGAATTGGCATGACAAGGCCCACTCGTAGCAAGCACTACAAGTATGCAAACAAATACTTTTTTAGCGAACTGCCACATGGTGAGTTAATGCCAAACTATTGCACGAATAATCTATTCTACATGAAGTTGATAACGTAAAAAAAGTTTAATATCTCATCTAAAAGTGACTAAAAAGCTTAAAAAGTATCCAGTTGATGATATTGATTTAAAAAAAAGGTTGCAAAGGGAATGTAATGGTCTATAATGCACATCCATCGGCGGTGATGCAGATAGAAACTTGTTGAAAAACAGTTACTTGTGATTAAGTTGGTTGCTTTAAGTGATGAATTTGATGGTAAGTTGGTTTGAGAGATAAGTTTTAAAAATATCGAAATTACCTGTTGACTTTTAAGAGATTAAGAGTAATATAGCCGACCTAGCTTGCTGGTGACGAACCAGGAAGAAGATCATTAAGAGAATTGAAGAACAACTTGTGTGGATTTTTACTGATTGATTAATCGAAATAATTTTCATTGATTGATTGGTTTAAATTACTCGAAGTTTATTTGAGCGAAATTTAAGTCAGTAATTGATGAGCCAGAATTGGCACCTTGTCTTTAAATAAGGTGCAAAATGATTTTAACTGAAGAGTTTGATCATGGCTCAGATTGAACGCTGGCGGCAGGCTTAACACATGCAAGTCGAGCGGAGAGAGGTAGCTTGCTACTGATCTTAGCGGCGGACGGGTGAGTAATGCTTAGGAATCTGCCTATTAGTGGGGGACAACATTTCGAAAGGAATGCTAATACCGCATACGTCCTACGGGAGAAAGCAG
>NZ_JEXG01000046.1:0-31553 GCF_000581275.1 Acinetobacter sp. 809848 | reverse complement strand
TTGGTGGTACCTCAGGTGCAACAATCGGTGCTGCTTTAGGTGGTGCTGGTGGTGCAGCAGCAGCAAGTGATCGTCGTAATCGTACAGAAGCTGCAATTGGTGGTGCTTTAGGTGGTGGTGCTGGTTATACAGTCGGCAAAAATATGGGCGGCACCAACGGTGGATACATCGGTGCAGCAGTAGGTGCAGCTGGTGGTTCTGCATTAGGTCGTAAAGTTGCTGAAGACCGTAACTACGATGACCGTTATGACCGTGATCGTTACGATCGTGATGACCGCAGATATTACGATGGTGACCGTCGTTATTATAAAGGTGGTAGCCGTCGCCATGACAATGGCTTACACCGTGGTTGGTATAAAAACCGCTAATTCACAGATGAATCAAAAGAGCACCTTCGGGTGCTTTTTTATTTATAGCTAAAAATTAATATCGAAAAAAAACGATATACATCACACCCCATATATCGTATTATTTCGATATATCCTTATTCGAGAATATCGCATGCGATCACTTCAAGATACCAAGTTCTCCATTTTGGAACTTGCTCCTATTCGTAATGATAAAACCATCGAATTCTCATTACGTCACGCATTAGAATTGGCACAACATGCAGAAAAACTAGGTTATGAACGTTTCTGGCTTGCTGAACATCACAACATGGATGGAATCGCAAGTTCAGCTACCGCTGTCTTACTCGGTTTTATTGCAGCACATACACAGCATATTCGCTTAGGTTCAGGCGGAATTATGCTTCCTAACCATGCTCCTTTAGTTGTCGCAGAACAATTCGGGACGCTTGCTACTTTATATCCAAATCGTATTGAACTTGGTTTAGGCCGTGCTCCCGGTACAGATCAACTCACCATGCGAGCTTTACGCCGTGGTCATCAAGAAACAGAAGATCAGTTTCCTAGAGATGTTGTCGAAATCTTAAAATATTTCGATGTACCTCAAGCAGGACAAAAAATTATTGCAACACCGGGGCAAAGCACACATGTTCCTGTTTGGTTACTTGGATCTAGTCTATTTAGTGCACAACTCGCGGCAAAACTTGGACTTCCCTACTCATTTGCATCACATTTTGCACCACGTATGTTAGGTCAAGCCATTCAACTTTATCGAGAGAACTTTGAACCTTCTGAGTATCTAGATAAGCCATATGTTTCAATGGGTGTACCTGTTGTTGTAGCAGATACAGATGAGGAAGCACAGTTTCTAGCAACAAGTGCTTACCAACGCGTATTAGGTTTAATTCGTGGAGAAAGTTTGAAGCTTAAACCTCCAGTTGAATCAATGCAGGGATTATGGAATACAGCAGAACAACTTTCTGTCGAAAACTTCTATGCAATGGCACAAATTGGTTCTGTAGATACGGTTCGCTCTGGTTTACAAAAGCTGTTAGCTACATACGATGTTGATGAATTTATTTTTACATGTGATGTATACGATACAGCTAAACGTTTAGAAAGCTTTACACAACTCATGAATGTAAAATCAGAACATTAAACTCCGCTTCGCATTCCCATACTTGAATTAATTTCGAGTATGGGATGACCATCTATCTGAAAAGACTTTACCCCAACTTCCTGCTTGGTTATTTATATTAAAACGATAAAAACATCATGATTTAAAAAACCAAAAGGACTTTTGGAAAATGAGTATTAATATTAAAAATAACACTTCAAAATCAGTGATTTTTCAGAATATCTCTCAAGATTTCGAAGATTTTACTGGTCAAGTGATTTCCTCAACATCAATTAAAGAGTTTGACTTTTCACATTCATCTGTCGCGATTATTGGTACAAATCAAGATAGCGTGACTCATCTTGAAAAAATCTGCCAGCAAGCAAAATTTGTGACTGTCTTCCAAATCACCCCTCATTTTATTTTGCCCCATAGTCAGATGGGTACACATAAGTTAATTACTCACCCACTTATTATCAAAAACCGCAGGTTATTTAACAATCGTGTTAAAAGCATTCTGGCATTACGTTTTCTAGAAACCCAAGTAAACGAACCATGGCTTAAGCGTCTTTTGACTCCCAATACTGCAACCACCAAAAAAGTATTTTTTAAATCCGACAGTTATTATGCAGCACTTCAGAAACCCAACTGTAAATTGCAAACATGGCCAATTGTTAAAATTACCAATAGATCTATTCACAGCATGGATGGTATAGAACAACCCGTTGATATTATTATCAGAGCAATACCATAAAAGTAAAAAAAAGCATGGTTTTAGGCCATGCTTTTTTATTTACTCATATTTTTGCAAATTACCATGATCATCGTAATGCAAAATGATGCGCTGTTTTTCTTGCAAATCATTTAGCATATCGGAAGTAACTGAAAATTGGGCCGCTAATAATTCTACAGAACTATTAGGTGCCTTAGCACGTCGGTCCTCACCACTAAACCTAATCCAGTTATAACTTGCCCATAAAATTAAAATAAGCGCGCTAATTCCGATCATTAATGCTAAATGTAATAAGGTCTTAACTTCTGATAAGTGGTCTATCCAGACGTAATCATAAATTAAGTGACCTTCAAAAACCCATAAAAACAGTGAAACCAGTGGGAAAAGCAGCCACATTAAACAAATCCAGCCAATGGTTTGTAATGTATAGTTTGCTGTTTTATTTTTGACATATTCCGGCTGATCAATATATTCAGGGATATCTAAAGTCTCTATATCCTTATTTTCCTCAAGTTTCATGGGTTATCTCCACGGAAGCCTCGGTCTGGACTTACCCAACGGGCACGTTTTTTTGTGTTAAATAAAGTTTTTGGTACCGCAACGACACTTGTGAACAAAGTCAGTAGCCAGAAAAATAACGGGTACCAAATCACCCAAAAGTAATTTCTAAAAAAACGCCCTCGGTCATAACGATGATCAATCCACAAACTCACTAAAAACTGGATCAAACATGTTCCGCCTAATATTACACCGTACCACTGTGGCATAAGCGTTTTGATCTGCCATTGCTGAGGCAGCTCAATAAACAATCCCACAAAAAATAGCGTGAAGATCATGATCATCACATAAGACCAGATAATACTGACTAGCGCCTCAATCATGACCGGCCACATTCTTCGAACACGCAGTTTGAACATTTGTGGAATATATTCTATAAGAACCTCTACCCCACCTTGCGCCCAGCGAAGACGCTGTTTCCATAGACCTTTAAATGTCTCAGGCATATAGATATAACAAAGTGCTTGTGGAATATACTGAATATCCCAATGGTCTAGCTGTAACTTCCATGAAATATCAATATCTTCGGTAATTTTATCGTCTGACCAAAACCCGACTCGAGCGAGTGCAGTTTTACGAAATGCTGCAATCACACCAGATACGGTAAAAATACGACCATATGTACGTTGTGCACGTTTAATCAAACCAATAATCGAAGAAAATTCACCAACTTGTAATTTTCCTAAAATACTAGATCGGTTTAAAATTCGTGGATTACCAGTTACAGCACCAATTCGCGGGAAGTTAATAAATGGTTGCATTAACCAAAGTACCGCATGCGGATGCAACAACGCATCTCCATCGATACAAACAAGATATTCGTATTTACTAACCAGTACTCCCGATCTTAAAGCTACAGCCTTACCCTGATTTTCTGCTAAGTGTACAACCCGAAGTCGTGAATCTTGCGCTGACAATTCATCTAGAATTTCGGCGGTCCTATCACTACTTCCGTCATTAACAGCAATGACTTCAAAATTAGGATATTTGGTTTGTAGCGCATAACGAATTGTTTGGCGTACTTGCGCTTCTTCATTAAAACACGGAATGATGATACTGCATCCTTCACCTGTAGGTTCAGGAAGCGCTTGTTCGCGGTATTCTCTTTTAAAGAAAAACCAAAGTCCCCCTACCATCCATGTCCAAGCCATCAGTAAGGGATATAAAAAGGCAAAAGCAAACAGAATATCGAGTAATACTCTCATTACTTTTTCCCCTCTACCAATCCAGCAAAAGGCTGATACATCACAGGGCTAGCATTCAGACTAAGCGGATTATATAAATACTGATGAACATCTTTTGATTTTTCAAAGTCATAGCCATCAATACCGAATTTCTGGATTCCTATTCGCTGAATAGAAAAGAGCCCTTGCTGAACCTCTTCCCAAGCATTTTTTTGCGAATTTTCTGGTAATACTAAAGTCAGCATTATTCTTTGCTTATTATTTTCATCAAGTGTATTTAAGAGCGTTAACAACTGATTAAATTGTTTTTTCTTGCCAATCACATCGAACTTCAAATTGACTAAATCATGTTGCAATAAAAGCGTTTTTATAAGCTCAGGTAGATTTTCGATATGATCTAAATCAGGTGTAAGCAATAAACTAAACTGTGCCTGATTACTCATATTTAAATAAGGTTTGACCGCTTTTTTAGTCAGTTGACTCAGTTGTTCGAGCTGTTTTGATTGTTCAATGCAACTGCTTTCTTGCACGGTTATTTTTTGCATTGCGCAATTTAAAGATGATCCTGCATTAAGCTGAACACCACTTAAATTACTGTTAAAACGCGCAATATCTTTAGCCAAATCTACAGTTAGAAATGGTTTATCTTTTTGCGGATAAGCAGGCAACTCTAATATTACAGATTGACCAGCACGAGTTTGAGCCTGCCATAAACTACGATTTAGAATATCTTGTTGAACAGATATTTTATTTGTAGGGAAATAAGCGACATCATATTGCCCATCTCCATCTTTGTCTTCTAAAGGCTTTAAGATTAAAGCGTTGTTTTTTAAGCTATACAGTTTTGATAATAACTGCCCAAGTTTTTCATCAGTTTGGGTATTGTGGGGCGCTGCCAAATGCTTTAAATCCATACTCACAAAATGACGCGATTGCTTAAATAAATCTGACTCTTCGAAATTCAGAATATTTAACATTCCTTCTGTCAGTTGTTCGGCTGTAGGGTTATCAATGACTAAACTACGCTTAAAAGTTGAGTCACTCACGCGATTCATACCATCACGTCCCAAACTGAATGAAAACTGGAAACCTGCCTGTTGTGCTAGCTTCTCTAACTGTTCATTCACGGCGCCATAAGGCCAAATAATTGCTTTAGGGTTAACCCCTACTTCTTTTTTCAAAACTGCATAAGATTTTTTTAAATCCTGCAAAATACGTTGTTGATATTCCGCATCGGTTTCATAACGTGATTGCGATTTTAAATAGGCATAAGAAGTTGCAGCAGGTTGCTCATTACCTTGAGGATTGGCTAATACACCATGATGCAAATCATCACTATGGCTTGCAAACTCGGCTAACCCCGATGCTTGCATTTCACGAACTTGAGCCCAGTTCACCAAGTTACCCTGCCCATAAGCTTCATAACCTGCCTTAGTATTGCCATTTAACCAACTGGTTGGAAGAGCAAAAACTGCTGGAATCTGATATTGCTTCAGCAAAGGAAATACTCGGCTATAACTACTTAAAGCACCATCATCAAAGGTCAGTAGAATAGAGTTATGAGGTAATTCTTTACCTTGCTTACGTGCCTCTTCAATGTCTTTTAGTCGAATCGGTTTCCAGTCCGACTGGCTAAGCCAATCGAGGAACTGTGCCAGATTATTGGTCTGAATCGCATAAACATCGCGGTCACCTTCCTTGAGTACGTCATCTCGCACGTCATGAAAAGTTAACGAAACCGTATGATTTTTTGGTAGTTCAGTTTCAATGCGGGCATGAGAAAATTGTACGGGTAATAATGTTGAGGCAAACACACAGCTCAACATTTTTGACATCATGTTATTCATTAAAAACGCCCTTCAAATCCGAAAATACCGTAGGTATGTTGTTCATCATGACCATCATATGGATGGTATTGCCAACCAATTCCATAATTAAGTTGCCAAGTCCGTGAGAGCTGCCATTGATGTTGATATTGCAAAGAGTATGTTGGTCGAGCTGAGTAATCTGCTTGTTTATATAGCCCTACTCCAGCTTCAAAATGTTGTTTAAATGAGCGTTCGTACTCTCGCCAAGTGACCCAGTCATGGCTTAAATTCAACTCGGCACTGTAATGATTGCTTGGGCTAAAGTAAGCAGTCTGATCTTGGCTATTGCTGCCATAAAATCCACGAACGGTTCCGTAAGTAATATGGTGAGGCGCATCAAATAATCGCTCACGCCAAAAAGTAGAAAATTCTTGTTGTTTATTACCGTCACTTATATCGGTTAAGCCATAGCTCGCTCCAATTTGGCGTGACTCATATTTTTGCCATGTCAAAGCAGCACGGTAAGCTTGCCCATCCTCACCAGCATCAATTGCTTGTAATGGAATATTAGCCTGACTGTCATATTGCAATTGATATTGCCAGTGGTCGTTTAACCATTGCGACCAATCAAGACGAACACCTGCTTGGCCACCATCTGTACTTTGCGACAAAATTGCCGACAATGCCTTACGGTTTGCTTGCCACTCAGCACCAACCCCATAACGTTGGTCATGCACATCACCAAAACGGTATTCACCGTAACGATCTTGATGCCAAGCAAATAGACGATAATTATCTTTAATCCAAGGGCTATTAACACGAGTTTCCATTTCTCGATCTTTTAAGCCATTTTGCCCACTCACAGAATCGCTATTTTCTGCTTTACTCTGCCCCCAAGTTGTAGAGTGCGAGATGGTTGCTCTATCACGATCATCCAACTCTTTTCGACTTTTAACTACACCGCTATCTTCAGGATAATATTGCAAAAGACTTTCTGTACTTTTGCGCCATTCAGGAATATGTCCTAAAGCCTGAGCATTTTGCATTTGATTAATACGCGTATCTTTAGCAACGGGTGTTAAACCATTTAAACGAGCAATTGTTTGCTTTGCCTGTAACGGTTTATCTCTCCAGCGCTCAACACGAGCAAGGTTATTAATTAAACCTTCATTAGCAGGTGCAAGATCTACTTGTTTTTGAAAGTGCTTTTCTGATTTATCCAAATGATTTGCATAAGCTAAATGCATGCCTTGTAAAGCAATATAATCATCACGATCAGGATGGCTTGATTTATCTACTCCCTTGGCTTGGCTATATTTATACGTAGGGATTAAACGATCAACCTCACTTAAAAGTTGTTCAGCTTGCTTATATTTTTCTTGTTCAATATAAGAATAATAAAGCCCCGTATATACCGTCATATCTGAGTAGTTTTTTTCGGTAAGTAAGGTTTTAAAAGCGAGTTCAGCCTGCTGCGGTTGTCTTTCAGCTAAATAACTATCAGCAATCGCATGACGAACATAAGCTGGTAGCTTTTCAAACGGTACATTTAATTTAGTAAATTCATCTAATACCGTACGGCTACGCCCACGAAAGTCCAAAGCATACAAATAGTCATAATGAAATCTTAAATAATTAGGGTCTGACGGTTGAATCAAAGGCTGTATTTGTTCACCTTGTTTCAACACAGCATCAAGCTCGGCAAAGCCTTCACTGTCCGACATGCCTTCACGATTCAAATATTTATAGCGGGTAATTGCGTTATTTACACGTTGAGAAAACTCGCTGACTTGTAACCAGTGTTGTAACGATTCTGTTTGCGCATTTTTATCACTGGCAGTCAGCAACTGCTGAGCTTTTTTATAAGCGCCTACAGCCGCCAAGTCGTAACTATATTCTTGCAAAACCGCAAAAGATTTTGGTTGTTGTTGATAAGCTTGCTCGATTGCAGATAAAGCATCTACAGGTGAATTAATGAGTCGATATGCATAAGCAATTTGAACAAATTGATCGGCTGTAAGATTTTTACTCTTAATACCAGATAAATGCACCTTAGCATTTACAGGATCTTTAGCCTCAGCATATAGAACCGCTAATAAAATCTGCCCATCAGATGTCTTTTGAATATTAAATTTATTCGACCACTCAATTGCATTTTTAAAGTGTTTAAAATCACGAAAATTACGTATTAATGGTAGTTGCCCATATTCTGGAAAAGTCACATAATTAACATTTGCTAAATACTGAGAAGAAAAAGTTAATAAATCTCTTTTTTCACTTGACATTACAACTAAATAATCAGCCAGTAATTTTTGGTCATGTGGATACTTATTTAGCAATTGTTCTAATTGCAATATTGCTTGTTGAGTTTGCCCAGTTTTGTAAGTGTGAATAGCTTGCTCTCGCAATTCATCTACTTGAGCAGCATATAAATTAAGAGGCAAGATATATACCAATGAAAAAACACATTTTTTTAGCATTTTGATAATCGGATAGTCCCATATCGAGGTGGGAAAGTATAATTAAAATTAAAAACCAATCACACAATACCAAAAAAGTGTGACCTATTTAACATTTTACAAATTGTGGATTTTTCATGAATGCTTTTAAAAAATATTTATAAAAAATAAAGAATTACTATTTTTCAGCACAATAAAAAACATACACTTCTTTTCAATAGTGTTATTTAAATTTACAAATGAGTTTCAAAATAACTACGGGCTTATAACCAATAAAAACTATTTAATAATATTTAGTTTTATATATAAAACTTTAATTTTTGTCTGTGATATATATTAAAAAACCATTCAACTTATCTATAAATTAATATACAAAAATTGAATGGTTAAAATAAACAATTGATTAAATTAACCAATACGACGTTTTAATCCCGTCATTTGTAAAATACGAGTTGAAATCTCTTCAATCGACATTTCGGTCACATTTAAATATTTAATGCCTTCTGAAATATAAATCCCTTCAATTGCTCTTAGCTCCATTTGGCATTGGCTAAAACTTGCATAACGGCTATTCGCTTTACGTTCACTACGAATTGCGACCAAACGCTCAGCATCAATCATCAAACCAAATAACTTGCTACGATGAGCTCTTAATACTGCTGGTAAACGGTTATCATCTAAATCTTCTTCAGTTAACGGGTAGTTTGCAACGCGAATACCGAATTGAAGAGATAAGTAAATGGAAGTCGGTGTTTTACCCGAACGGGAAACTCCAATTAAGATTAAATCCGCTTTATCATAATGACGAGTACGTGCCCCATCATCATTATCAAGCGCAAAATGAACAGCATCGATACGGGCTTTATAATATTCAGAATCGGTTACCGCATGAGTCTGCCCGACCAATGTTGTTGGTGGTGTTCCAAGTTCTTGTTCAAGTTTACTAATTAAACCTTCAAACACATCCAGATTAACCGCTTTAGCCGTATTAATAATCTCTCGCACATGCGGATCGACTAAAGTATCAAATACTAAAGGTAGACAACCGTCTTTGGTTTGGCATCGATTAATCTCAACCACCACATCCATTGCCGCCTCTTCAGTTGTAATATATGGCATGATGTGAATATCAAAATCTACATTGGGAAATTGTGCTAATAACGAATGTCCAAGAGTCTCGGCAGTAATTGCAGTTCCATCAGAAATAAAAAAAACACTCCGCTTAAATTGTTTACTTTCTGACATTAAAATTCTCCTTAAACATTTGTCTTAGTGCTATATAATCTTTATAGTAAACTGATCTTACATGACTGTCGCTTAGTATAATTCTCAACTAAGCACTTTATTTTTATAATTTCATGCCAAGATAGACATTAATACTGCAAAAGTGGAGTGAAAACTTTGGAAGCGCGCGTAATCGGTCTAGAAAAATTAGGGAAACACGATGTCGAACTCGTAGGTGGGAAAAACTCATCTTTGGGTGAAATGATCAGCCATTTATCAAATGCTGGTGTATCGGTACCTGGTGGCTTTGCAACTACTGCTGCTGCCTATCGTGAGTTCTTAGACCAAAGTGGTCTTAACGCTCGAATTCAAGCAGAACTTGCTCAACTCAACGTCGATGACGTAAATGCTCTTGCAGAAACAGGCGCTAAAATTCGTCAATGGATTGTAGAGACTCCACTCACTGCAACCTTAGAACAAGAAATTCGCGCCGCTTTTACAGCACTTTCTAACGGCAACCCTGATATCGCGGTTGCCGTTCGTTCATCTGCAACTGCTGAAGATTTACCAGATGCTTCTTTCGCGGGTCAACAAGAAACTTTCTTGAATATTCGCGGTATTGATAACGTACTTATTGCGATTAAAGAAGTATTTGCTTCTTTATATAATGACCGTGCAATTTCTTACCGTGTGCATCAAGGTTTTGATCATGACATCGTTGCACTTTCAGCGGGTGTTCAGCGTATGGTTCGTTCTGAAACTGGCGCTGCGGGTGTAATGTTTACACTTGATACAGAATCTGGTTTCCGTGATGTTGTATTTATCACTGCCTCTTACGGTTTAGGTGAAATGGTTGTACAAGGTGCCGTTAACCCAGATGAGTTTTACTTATCTAAACCATTATTAAATGCAGGAAGACATTCTGTTTTACGTCGTAACCTTGGCTCTAAACACCAAAAAATGATTTATGGTGAAGAAGGTTCCGCGGGTAAATCTGTTGTTGTTGTTGATGTTGAAAAACAAGATCGTCAACAATTCGCTTTAAATGACCATGAGTTACAAGAGCTTGCAAAACAAGCGCTTATCATTGAGCAGCATTACGGTGCGCCAATGGACATCGAATGGGCAAAAGACGGTGATGACGGTCAAATTTATATTGTTCAAGCCCGTCCTGAAACTGTAAAAAGCCGCCAAAATGTAGGCACTATGGAACGCTACCTTCTCAAACAAAGAGGTACTGTTCTTTGTGAAGGTCGTTCAATTGGTCAACGTATTGGTTCTGGTAAAGTCCGTATTGTTAACTCAATTAAAGAAATGGACAAAGTTCAAGAAGGCGACGTTCTTGTATCAGATATGACCGATCCTGACTGGGAACCGGTAATGAAACGTGCTGCTGCAATTATCACTAACCGTGGTGGTCGTACATGTCACGCAGCAATTATTGCACGTGAACTTGGTGTACCAGCGATTGTTGGTTGTGGGAACGCAACAGAAGTATTAACTGATGGCCAGGAAGTAACTGTTTCTTGTGCTGAAGGTGATACAGGTTTCATTTACGAAGGTGCTTTAGATTTTGAAGTTCAACGCAACTCAATCGAATCTATGCCTAAGCTTTCGTTCAAAATTATGATGAACGTAGGTAACCCTGACCGTGCATTTGACTTTGCTCAAATTCCAAATGAAGGTATTGGCCTTGCTCGTCTTGAGTTCATCATTAACCGTATGATCGGTGTGCACCCTAAAGCCCTACTCAACATTGATAGCCTACCTCGTGAAACTCGTGCTGCGGTTTTAACTCGTACAGCGGGTTATGCTTCACCTGTAGATTTCTATGTTGAAAAATTGGTTGAAGGTATTGCGACTCTTGCTGCTGCATTTGGTGACAAGCCAGTGATCGTTCGTATGTCTGACTTCAAGTCAAACGAATACGCAAACTTAATTGGTGGTAAGTTATACGAGCCTGAAGAAGAAAACCCAATGCTCGGTTTCCGTGGTGCAAGCCGTTATGTATCTGATAACTTCCGTGATTGTTTCGAATTAGAATGTCGCGCACTTAAGAAAGTTCGTGATGAAATGGGTCTAACCAATATTCAAATCATGATTCCTTTTGTACGCACAGTATCTGAAGCGAAACGTGTTATTGAATTACTTGCACAAAATGGCTTAAAACGTGGTGAGAACGGCTTAAAAGTAATCATGATGTGTGAATTACCAACTAATGCCTTGTTAGCTGAACAATTCTTAGAGCACTTCGATGGTTTCTCTATTGGTTCTAATGACTTAACTCAGTTAACGTTAGGCCTTGACCGTGACTCAGGTATTGTTTCACACTTATTTGATGAACGTGATGCAGCTGTTAAAGCTCTTCTTTCAATGGCAATCCATGCCTGCCGTAAAGCAGGTAAATATGTAGGTATCTGTGGTCAGGGTCCTTCAGACCATCCAGATCTTGCAAAATGGTTAATGGAACAAGGTATCGAATCTGTCTCTCTTAACCCAGACTCAGTTTTAGATACATGGTTCTTCCTTGCTGAAGAAAAAATCAAGCAAATCTAATATGTTATAAAAAAAGGCCCATCCGTGGGTCTTTTTTCATCTTTAGAATAGAGAATTTTTATTTATGCAAATTTACTTGGCACGTAATAATCAACAAGCTGGGCCTTATACTTTAGAACAAGTAAATCAAATGTTGGCTAGCCAACAAATTTTGTTAACTGATTTAGCTTGGCATGAAGGCATGACAGAATGGAAAGCTTTAGGAGAATTAACCCAAGGTAAACTTGTATATCAACCTATCGGTTATTCTGTACCTACAATAAACACGAATACATCAACTAATGAAACTATTCGTCAAATTCGTGTAGAACCTAAAGTTCATGAACTTGCGTCTATTCCGGCTCGGGCTTTAGCAAAAATTATTGATTTATTGCTTTGGTTACCAATCGCTGCAATTCCTTCTTTTTTCTTTAATGAAGCTCAATATAAGCAATTATTCGAGCTGCAAAAACAGATGCAATCTGCCGAAGTCGCATCGACTAAAGCTGCAGAATTGCAACAACAACTTTTTACTTTAATTCCAATAGAAGCTTGGCATTCAATGCTTCTTTACGTCGTAATTATGCTTGCAATTCAAGCCGTTCTTTTAACAAAGTTTGGTCAGAGTATAGGTAAGAAAATCGTTGGAATTAAAATTGTAGATGCTGAGGACAATAGCAAGGTTAATTTAACTCGCATCTTCTTATTAAGAAGTATTGTTTTTATCATATTAAACTTACTGTTTATGCCGATCAGTACAATTATTGACTATGCTTTTGCATTAGGACAAAAGCGACAAGCTTTACATGACAAAATTGCAAGAACAAAAGTGATCAAATGATAGTGAATGACTCATTCATTTAATGTCTAAAAAAAGAGGAGGCACCCTGCCTCCTTTTTTCTATAGTGAGTTGATATTTAAATAAAAGCTCTATTGAAATTAGATACCCTACAAAAAAAATCGGGTTTTAAAACAATTATTTCAGCCTACTTTATGTATAGCTTAGTTTGTCGATATGAGGCATAATGCCCTACAACGTAGCGGTGTCATATAATTGAGAAGTCTAAATTTAAGGATTAGCGTTCTCAATCATGCGACACTTTAATCGCTATCCCATATTTAATTAGGGAATGGGACTCTTCACCGAGGTTGTAAAATGAGACAAACGATTTTAGCTGTATTGTCTTTATCAACGCTTGCCGCACTTTTGACTGGGTGTGGTGGTGATATGGTACTTCTAAACTCTAAAGGTCCAGTTGGTCAAGGTCAAAGTGACCTTATGATGACTGCGATCTATTTAATGTTACTTGTGGTGATTCCTTCAATCATCATGGCATTATGGTTTGGTTGGAAATATCGCGCGTCAAATAAAGATGCAGACTATAAACCTACATGGGCACACTCAACTGCAATTGAAGTTGTAGTATGGGGTATCCCTGTCATTATTATTGGTATTTTAGCTTGGTTAACTTGGTGGGGTTCCCACAAGTATGACCCATACCGTCCTTTAGAATCAGATAAAGCACCTTTAACTATTCAAGTTATTGCTGAACAGTTTAAGTGGATCTTTATTTATCCTGAACAAAACATTGCAACAGTTAACGAAGTACGTTTCCCTGAAAAAACTCCGTTAAGCTTTAAAATCACTTCTAACTTTACAATGAACTCATTCTTCATTCCACAGTTAGGCGGCCAGATTTATGCAATGGCAGGTATGCAAACTCACCTTCATTTGTTAGCAAATGAAACTGGTGTATATCGTGGTTTCTCTTCTAACTACTCAGGTTACGGTTTCTCTCAAATGCGTTTCAAGGCGCATAGTGTTACAGAGCAACAATTCAACGAATGGGTAGCAGCGGTTAAAGCAGGTAATGGTTCAACCATTAACCCAGAAGCAGTTCAAAAAACTACGCTTGACCAAGCTGAATTGGCAACCTTACGTGATGGTAACCGTTCTAAGCATCAGATCGAGCATTTAGTAAATCGTGCTAAAGCTGCTGGTGATGAAAAAGCAGTTGCTGAAGCTGAAGCTATGAAACCGTTCCCGACTAAGCCACACCCTGTGACTTATTACTCTACTGTTGAGCCTAAATTGTTTGAAACAATTATCAACCACTATATGAGTAACTATCATGGTGTTGACCACTCTGCTGAACACGCAACAGCTGACACTCATGCTGCAGCTGAACACGCTGCTCAAGGGGAATAAGACATGGATATGATTTTTGGTAAACTGGGTTGGGACTCTATCCCGACAGAGCCAATCGTACTTGTCACCATGGTCCTTATGGCAATTGGTGCAATTGCAGTGCTTGGCGGTATCACCTATTTCAAAAAATGGGGATATTTGTGGAATGAGTGGTTTATTACGGTAGACCATAAAAAGATTGGTATCATGTATATCATCGTATCTGTTGTCATGCTTCTGCGTGGTTTCGCCGATGCGATCATGATGCGTTTACAACTTTTCCTCGCTAAAGGCGGCGGCGAAGGTTATCTACATCCTGACCACTATGACCAGATCTTCACCGCACACGGTGTAATCATGATCTTCTTCGTAGCAATGGGTCTCGTTGTAGGTATGATGAACATCTCTGTACCTTTACAGATTGGTGCTCGCGACGTTGCTTTCCCATTATTGAACTCTTTAAGCTTCTGGTTATTCGCTGGTGCTGCTGGTTTGATGATGCTTTCACTTGTGTTAGGTGAATTTGCTGCGACTGGTTGGATGGCTTACCCTCCTCTATCTGGCATTCAATATTCTCCTGGTGTAGGTGTCGACTACTATATCTGGGCACTTCAGGTTTCTGGTCTAGGTACGCTTTTATCTGGTGTTAACTTCTTCGTTACCATCATCAAAATGCGTGCACCGGGCATGAAATTAATGGACATGCCTATTTTCACGTGGACTTCACTTTGTACGGCTGTATTAATCATTGCATCATTCCCTGTATTAACAGGTACACTTGCAATGCTTACTCTAGACCGTTACTTCGGCTTCCATTTCTTCACAAATGAGCTTGGCGGTAGCCCAATGCTTTATGTGAACTTGATCTGGACATGGGGTCACCCTGAAGTATATATCTTGGTATTACCAGCATTTGGTCTATACTCAGAAATCGTTGCAACCTTCTCTCGTAAAGCGTTGTTCGGTTACAAGTCTATGGTGTATGCAACTATCGCGATTACTGTTCTTGCGTTTGTTGTATGGCTTCACCACTTCTTCACCATGGGTGCTGGTGCGAACGTTAACGCGTTCTTCGGTATCATGACCATGGTTATTGCGATTCCTACTGGTGTTAAAATCTTCTCTTGGTTATTCACCATGTATAAAGGTCGCATCACCTTTACTACTCCAATGTTATGGACGCTTGGCTTCCTTGTAACATTCGGTATCGGTGGTTTAACTGGTGTACTTATGGCTGTTCCACCTGCGGACTTCTTGGTACACAACTCATTATTCTTGATCGCTCACTTCCATAACGTAATTATCGGTGGTGTGGTGTTTGGTATGTTTGCCGGCATCATTTACTACTGGCCAAAAATGTTTGGTTGGAAGCTCAACGAAGCATGGGGTAAAGCTGCGTTCTGGTTCTGGTTCTTTGGTTTCTATTTTGCATTCATGCCACTTTATATCCTTGGTTTCATGGGTATGACTCGTCGTTTGAATACATATGACAACCCTGAATGGGATCCGTACCTTGCGATTGCATTATTTGGTGCTGTTCTTGTTGCGATTGGTATTGCATGTTTCTTAATGCAAATCATCGTTGGTTTCTTACAACGCAAAGACAACATGGACCTTACTGGCGATCCATGGGATGCTCGTACGCTTGAATGGGCGACCTCTTCCCCTGCTCCATTCTACAACTTTGCACATGAACCAGATGCAAGCGGTATCGACCGTTTCTGGACTGACAAAGAAAATGGTGTAGCATACGCACGTAACACTAAATATGAAGACATCCACATGCCGACTGATCGTGCTGCTGGTTTTGTCATTGCAATGTTCATTACTCTTCTTGGCTTTGCACTCATCTGGCATATTTGGTGGCTCGTTGTTGTTTCATTCGTTGCAGCTGTTGTTAGCTTGATCGTAAGCTCATTCACTAAGAATGTTGACTACTACGTTCCTGCTGCTGAAGTTGAGCGTATTGAAAACGAACGCTATGCTTTACTTGAAAAACACTTGAAGAAGGACTAAGGAAATGGCTGAAGTACTTCATCACGACAACCACGGCCATGACGGTCATCATGAACATGATGATACCGACTTAACGGTTTTTGGTTTCTGGACATACTTGATGAGTGACTTGATTCTTTTCGGATCACTCTTCATTGCGTTCGCTGTATTAAGCAGTCATGTTCCAGCAGGCACTCCAAGCGCATATGACCTATTCCATGACTCATTAGGCTTCGTGTTAACTGAAACATTTGCCTTATTGATTTCATCGGTAACCTTTGGTTTTGCTGTACTTGCATCTTATAAAAAGAATGTAAATCAAGTTATCACTTGGTTATTTATTACATTCCTTTTTGGTGCATCGTTCATTGGAATGGAAGTCTATGAATTCCATCACCTTGTACATGAAGGCCATGGTCCAACTCACAGTGCATTCTTATCATCGTTCTTTACTTTGGTTGGTACACACGGTATCCACGTAACTTCTGGTTTAGTGTGGATGCTAGTATTAATGTATCAAATCAAAACTAAAGGTTTGACTTTACCGAATACACGTCGTCTTGCTTGCTTAAGCTTGTTCTGGCACTTCCTTGACATCGTTTGGATCTGTGTATTCAGCGTCGTTTACTTACTGGGAGTTCTCTAATGAGTAGTCATGAGCATAATGCTGCTGGTGCGTCACACGGTAACTTTAAGCAATACACTGTTGGATTTATCCTTTCTGTTATCCTCACCATCATCCCTTTCGGGATGGTGATGGCGGGTGGTTTCAGTCGTGGTCTTTTAGTTACAGTGATTGCAATCACTGCGGTTGCTCAGGTTCTTGTACAACTTGTGTACTTCCTACACATGAATACATCATCTGAACAACGTTGGAATATGATTGCATTCATCTACACAATCCTATGTATCGCCGTACTTTTAATCGGTTCTGTGTGGATTATGAATTACCTTCACTACAATATGATGATCTAAACTGATTGTCATGTTGAGAAAATATCTATTCCTGACTAAACCAGGAATTCTCTTCGGTAATTTCATTACCACCTTGGGCGGCTTTTTCTTAGCCGCCCAAGGCTCTATAGACATCTTATTATTACTTCTCACCCTACTTGGAACAACTTTAGTTGTAGCTTCTGGTTGTGTGGTTAATAATGTTATAGATCAAGATATTGATACAAAGATGCAGCGCACACAAAACCGCGCACTAGTTAAAAAAACAATCTCTCCTACTGTTGCGCTGATATATGCATTAGTGCTTGGAGTAATTGGTTTTAGCATTTTGTGGTTCGGTGTAAATGGTTATGCATTTTTGTTTGCAATGATTGGTTTTATTGTCTATGTCGGTTTTTATAGTTTGTGGACCAAACGCACCTCAATCCATCAAACCGTCATTGGTAGTATCTCCGGAGCGAGCCCTCCTGTTATTGGTTATACAGCAGTAACTCATCAATTTGATGTGGCAGCCTTGCTTTTGTTTTTAGCATACGCTTTATGGCAAATGCCTCACTCTTGGGCAATTGCAATTTATCGTTTTGATGATTACAAAAATGCGGGAATTCCAATTTTGCCTGTAGCACGTTCTATTTATCGTACGAAAATTGAATGTGTAATATATATCCTATTATTTGCAGCTGTTTTGAATGGGTTATATTGTTTTGGCTATACCAATGTATTCTTTTTAATTACCTTTAATGCTTTGACTGCATATTGGTTATATTTATCAGTTATTGGATTTAAAGCCGAAAATGATCAATTGTGGGCTAAACGTTTTTTCCTGTACTCGGTCATATTAATTACCCTGTTAAGTTTGAGCTTTAGCTTTACCTATCAATCCCCTGCTCCAAATCTTCCTCTCTTTTAAACAAGAGAGGATTCCTCTTTATAGTAAAGAAGTTTTACTTTTCTGATCAAAAGATTTGTTTTTAGTCGAACTTTTACCTATAATTCAGCCTTCGCAAATTTTGCGACATAACTTATTAAGTTATGACTCCTTGCTTCTAATTTTTTTATTAGGGGCTGTTTAAACCGTAAGGAGCTGACAATGCGTCATTACGAAATCGTACTTTTGGTACACCCAGACCAAAGCGATCAAGTTGTAGGTATGGTTGAACGCTATATCTCTCAGATCAAAGAAGCTGAAGGTCAAATTCACCGTTTAGAAGATTGGGGCCGTCGTCAATTGGCTTACCCAATTAACAAAATTCACAAAGCGCACTACATTCTTATGAATGTTGAATGTGGTCAAACTACGCTTGATGAGTTAGAAGAATTATTCCGTTATAACGACGCGATCATTCGTAACCTTATCATCCGTCGTGAACACGCAATCACTGAAGAGTCATTGCTTGCTAAGAGTGCTGAAGAAAAGCGTGCGCGTAAAGCTCAACGCGAAGAAGCACAGCAAGTTGCTCAAGAAGCTGAATAAGGAGAACATCAATGGCACGTTTTTACCGTCGTCGCAAGTTCTGCCGCTTTACAGCTGAGAATGTTGCGTACATCGACTACAAAGATATCGACACTTTAAAACAGTACATCACTGAAAACGGCAAGATTGTTCCTAGCCGTATCACTGGTACTAAAGCTCGTTATCAACGTCAATTAGCACTTGCTATCAAACAAGCTCGCTATTTGTCTTTGATTCCGTACACTGACAACCATAAGTGAGGTGATCTGTGGACGTTATCTTATTACAACGCATTAAGAACCTTGGTAAATTAGGCGATAAAGTATCAGTTAAAGCTGGTTACGGCCGTAACTTCCTTATCCCTCAAGGTAAAGCAGTTGCAGCTACTGAAGCTAACACTGCTGCTTTTGAAGCTCGTCGTGCTGAACTTGAGAAGCAAGAAGCTGAAGTTTTAGCTGCTGCTCAAGCACGTGCTGAACAATTGAATGAAGTTAACATCGTTATCACTGCTAAAGCTGGTGACGAAGGTAAACTCTTCGGTTCTATCGGTACTCGTGACATCGCTGACGCATTAACGAATGCTGGTCTTACAGTTGACCGTGCAGAAGTTCGTTTACCAAATGGCGCGCTTCGTCACACTGGTGAATTCAACATCGCAATCCAATTGCACCATGATGTTGTTGCAGAAGTTCTCGTTACTATCGTATCTGAGTAATTTCTCATCAAAAAAAGAGCATGCTTTTGCATGCTCTTTTTTTATGTTTCAAATTTTAAAATAAGATATATTAATTCCTGATCAGTTCTTCAGTTTAATTGGTTTTTTAATTAGGTAGTTTATTTAATTTTGTTTTAAGATAGTTCTCGGCTTTACAGCCTCTTTGTGTACACCTTTCTTTATCATCAGGTCTAATTATGTCTCAGGCGAATGCCACTTCTTTAGCGCTTTCATCTCCAACAGAAAATAAAACGAGTGAATCAGGCCAACTTAAAGAGTTTCGCACTCCCCCACACAATTTAGCTATTGAACAAGCTGTGCTAGCTGCCCTGATGACAGTTGCCGAATCTTTCGAACAAGTTAACGATGTACTCAAAGAAAATGATTTTTACGCGACTCGCCATAAATATATTTTTCGTGCAATCGAGAAATTAGCACAAGAAAACTCACCCTATGATGCTGTCTTAGTAAGTGACTGGCTCTTAAAACAAAATTTACTTGATGCTATCGGTGGCGAAGAATATTTAATGCAGCTCATGGCTGACTCACCTTCAAGTTTCTATAACTTAGAAACTTATGCCACTAAAATTAAAGAGTTTTCTACGCTTCGTAGCATGATTAAAGTTAGTACTGAAATTTTGCAAAATGCTTATGACACGAAAGGCCGCGGTGTAAGTGAAATTTTAGACTTAGCTGAAACAAGTATTTTCTCATTAGCAGAACAGCACAATAACAATAAAAAAGATGCTGGTCCTAAATCTATTAGTTCTGTTACCGCAGACGTAATTAGTAAGCTTGATGAGCTTTCAAAATTAGATGGCAATATTACAGGTTTAACGACTGGCTTCTTAGAACTTGATAATAAAACATCTGGTATGCAACCTGGTGACTTAATTATCGTTGCTGCACGCCCATCAATGGGTAAAACTACTTTTGCCATGAATTTGGTTGAGAGTGTTTTGCAATATAACAAGTTACCTGCTCTGGTCTTTTCAATGGAGATGCCAGCAGACTCTATTGCGATGCGTCTTATTTCCGCAATGGGTAAAGTCCATCAAGGACATTTACGCTCTGGTAACCTCGATGCAGATGAATGGACCAAGGTGACTGGTACAATTTTGCAGCTTCAGCAAATGCATTTGTATATTGATGACTCATCAGCCCTACCTCCAACTGAACTTCGTGCCCGTGCTCGTCGTGTTGCCAAAATGCATGATGGTAAAATCGGTTGTATCATGGTCGATTACTTGCAGCTCATGAAAGTCCCGGGCATGGGTGATAACCGTGTAGGCGAGATCTCAGAAATTTCTCGTAGCTTAAAAGCATTGGCGAAAGAGATGCAATGTCCTGTTATTGCACTTTCTCAGCTTAACCGAAGTCTGGAAAACCGTCCAAATAAACGCCCTGTAATGTCCGACTTACGTGAATCCGGTGCGATCGAGCAGGATGCCGACTTAATTATGTTTATTTACCGTGATGAGGTTTATAACAAAGAGTCAAAAGAGGCCGGCACTGCAGAAATTATTATTGGTAAGCAGCGTAACGGTCCAATTGGTTCAGTTCGTCTTGCTTTTGAAGGTCAATATACTCGATTTAGTAATCTCTCTCCTGAGTATTACAGCCAATATGATGATGAAGAATAAGCTCTATCTCTAGCCCAAAGGAGTAAATGAGGGTGCGCCAAGCAACAGTTTATATTGACCGCAATGCACTTCAATATAACTTAAACCGTGTCAAACAACTCGCAACAAATTCAAAAATTGTAAGTATGGTAAAAGCCAATGCTTATGGACATGGAATCAAAGACTGTTTAGCAGCCTTAAATGCATCAGATGCCTTTGGTGTCGCCTGCCTACAAGAAGGTTTGGAAATTCGTGAATTAGGATTTCAACAACCTGTCACTTTAATTGAAGGGGTATTTTCTGAAGATGAAATGCCAATTGCAATTAAACAAAAATTTGAATGTATCATTCACCATCAACAACAGTTTGAATGGTTGATTAAACACAAACAAGCGTACATCAATCAAGGTTTAAAAGTCTGGGTTAAACTTAATAGTGGGATGAACCGGTTAGGTTTTAAAAATCCAGAAGTTATTGAAGTTATTAAGACTTTAAAATCTGAAGGATTTACTTGTGTACTTGCAATGCATTTCGCAAATGCAGATGTAGACCATCCACTTAACGAGCAACAAAAACAACAATTTCTACAAGTTAAACAAGCTTGTGATCCAGTGTTAGCTTCTTGCTGTAATTCTGCTGCTATTTATAAATGGCCAGAGTTACATTTTGATTATGTTCGTCCGGGTATCATGCTTTACGGCGCCTCACCTTTTGCAGATCAAACAGTCCATGATCTTGACTTAAAACCAGTGATGACTTTTTCAGCAGAAGTAATTGCACTCAACCATATTCAAACTAATGAACATGTCGGTTATGGATCAACTTTCTGTGCCACTCAAGCAATGGATATTGCAATTGTTTCTATAGGTTACGGTGATGGTTATCCACGAGCTTATATTAAACCGAACTATGTCGCTATTGATAAACAACCCTGTGCGGTTGTAGGGCGAGTGAGTATGGATATGATTGCAATCGACGTGACAGGCATGAAAGTAAAATTAGGCACTCCAGTTGAACTCTGGGGTCCACATCGCTTAGTTGATGATGTTGCGGATGCAAACGGAACGATAGGATATGAATTACTCTGTCGATTAAGCAATCGCCCCACTCGTAAAAGTACTTAAATAATAAAATATAAAAAAAATCCAAGCATGCTTGGATTTTTTTTATTTAAACATTCAAAATTTATCGCCAGTAATCATCTGTAGGCTTTGGCATTTCCTGTAAACCCCGACGAAGAGTATCTGACCATTGTTTACTAATCTGTGAGAAATAAGGATCATCTTCGGTTATTCGTTTTCCCATGGGGATAACAAAGCTATCTTTAATGTAGACCAATGCATCAAGTGGTAAGCCAACAGAAACATTTGAACGCAAAGTCGAATCAAAAGAAATCAGGCTACAACGTAATGCATCATCTAGTGGCATTGCATAATATAAAGCTCGATCCAGAATAGGCTTCCCGTATTTACTCTCACCTATTTGAAAATAAGGTGTATCTGTAGTTGCGCAAATGAAATTGCCTTGTGGATAGACATTATAAAGTTGCATGTCACCACCCTTAATCTGCCCACCCACCAAAATACTACAGGCATAATTCATTTGTTCTTGAGTGTCCGAACTAATATCCTCTAAAACAGTTTTTAAGGTTTTTCCAATTAGTTCAGCCGCCTCAAACATCGTATTAACACTATATAGATTAGGCTCTTGCTGCAAAGTCAGGGCATTTTGCAAATGACCTATAACAGCTTGCGTTGTTGCTAAGTTACCTGCAGTTTGCAAGGCAATAAAACGTTCTCCGGTAACGCCGAAAGTATGCAGTTTTCGGAACACAGAAATATGGTCAACTCCTGCATTGGTTCTTGTGTCACTAATAAACACTAAACCTTGTTCCAATCTTAACGCACAACAATAGGTCATTTCATTCTCTTTACATTCAACATGCCAACACTTGAACCACAGACATCATGTTCTCAACTCCACCTTGCTCTCTTACGCCACGAATAGGTGCCACATCGAGATAGTCACGTCCTACTGCAAGGTAGATATGATGTTTGGGTGTAAACAACTGATTGCTTACATCAAAACAATACCACTGATTTTCTAAAAATACCTCCGCCCAAGCGTGACTGGCCAGGTGCGGATAGTTTTGATCAAATAGATAACCAGAGACATAACGTGCAGGTAATTGTAGCGCACGACACATCGCAATTAAAATGTGAGCATGATCTTGGCATACACCTTGTCCAGCTTGAAATGCTTCGATCGCAGTTGTCTGAACCGAAGTACTTTCAGGCTGATAAAGTATTTTCTGTAAGATATTTTCGCTTAATAATGCAATATGTTGTCGGTCTTTATTCACCACAATATTTTTTGCAAAGTCCAACATTTCCGTATCACATCGGGTTGCACCTGTCATCTGCAAAAACAAATTAGTAGGTGTAGAGAGATCTACACAACCTAGTTCTATATTTTGAAGCTCAACAATTCCTTGGGCCATAAATGTAAGATGTTGGTATGGATAACGCTGACTAGCCGTCATCCATACATTGTTAAATATATCTCTCTTTATTGTTTTATCACCCGGCACGCTAATTGCCCAATTCATAACATGTTGGTGAGGCGATGTTTGAGGCATCATTTTAATATACTGAATGCTGTTCCGAGCAGTTTCAGTATAGCTATAATGCGTTTGATGATTAACCATCAATTTCATAATCAGCCCTCAAACATATTTTCCAACTGCTGTGTAAAAGTATAGTAAGCGTCCCACATAAGTTGCTGCTTTAGCGCTTGCCAATTTTCATTTATATTTTCCCAATTCAAATTAGCGAGCTGTTGCACCACTATATCTAGCTCTGATATGAGAACAGATAAATCTTCTCCAAAACGCAGTTCTATATCAAATTGCTCTATTTTTTGGCCTAAATGCAGAAATAAACGAACGTCTTCATGTTCCACTTCTAGTATTTGCGTGCATTGTTCGACTGCTTTACTCAATGCATCAGGTTGAGCTTGAAGCGTATTAATCACATTATTTAATTCTGCATAAGCATGTGATGACAAAATACCTCTTAGTTCCTGAATATTATCTTTAGCAATAATGAGCTGGTTCAGTAATGAAAATGTTTGCTTCTTGTCTAACATATAGTGATTTAGTAATTCAGCATTTTCTATGACCAAACCAAATGCTGCTGCAAATCTTGTTGCTTTCTCATCTTCTGTAAAGGGTAAATGAGAGGCTGCAAATTTAACTCGCATCAAATATCGACCCAACCAATATATTTGATGCGCACTCGAATTGAGTAAAACCATAAAGTTCCTCTTTAACCCACAATCAGGAATGTAATGTTTCAACAACCCATGTATCTTTTATACCGCCACCTTGAGACGAATTTACAACTAAACAACCCGCCTGCATGGCCACACGTGTTAAGCCACCAGGCACAATCTCTGTACGATAAGGTGAGCTCAATACAAATGGACGCAAATCAATATGACGTTCCGCTACTCCTCCCGTAGTTAAAGTTGGAGCGACAGATAAAGCTAAGGTAGGCTGCGCAATATACATATGAGGCATCGCAATCAATTTTTTTCTAAACTCATCAATTTCGCATGAGCTTGCTTTAGGTCCAATCAACATGCCATATCCGCCCGAACCTTGTGCTTCCTTAACGACTAATTGATCAAGATTAGAGAGTACATAGTCTAAGTGTTCTTCTTTACGGCACTGATAAGTGGGTACATTTTTTAGAATTGGTGTTTCATCCAAATAATATTGAATCATTTGATCTACATAAGGATAGATAGATTTATCATCAGCCACGCCTGTTCCAGGTGCATTTGCAATCACAACATTTTTTTGTAAATAAGCAGACATAAGACCTGCTACACCTAAAGCACTGTCTGGTCGAAATGCTAAAGGATCTAGAAAGTCATCATCTAAACGGCGGTAAATTACGTCTACTTTTTGACGCCCACGAATAGTTTTGACAAATACTTGATCATTTTCTACAAATAAATCCCGATTTGTAACTAATGGCACATCCATTTCACGCGCTAGAAAAGCGTGCTCATAATAAGCACTGTTAAAACGCCCGGGTGTTAGCACCACAATAAAGGGTTGATCTGCAGAAGAATTTTCTTGCAATATTTCTTTTAAAAGTTTTGGATAATGCTCAATCCCCTGTAAATTATTGGCTGTACATAGCTCAGGCATTAATTTCTGGCTAATATTTCGGCTCTCAATCATATAAGACACCCCAGAAGGTGTTCTCAAATTATCTTCTAATACAAAAAACTCCCCTTCACCATCACGGATAATATCGATCCCACTAATTTGTGAATAAATTTTTCCTTTTAAAGAATGTTTAAGCATATGGGGCTGGAAAGCATCATTTCCCATAATTTGTTCTTCGGGAATGATTTGTTCTTTTAAAATATGTTGTCCATGATAAATATCATCTAGGAAATAATTTAATGCTTTAACACGCTGTGCACAGCCTGAGGCAATTTTTTCCCATTGTTTTTTCTCGATTACTCTTGGAATTAAATCAAAAGGAATAGTGCGCTCCGTTCCTTCTTTATCGCCATAAACATTAAAAGTAATCCCATGATAAAGAAAATGCTGTTTTGCTTGGGTATTTAACTCCTTTAACTCATCTAAAGTACGGATGCTCAACCATTGTTCAATTTTTTTAGAAGCTGCACCATTTGATGTTACATCATCAAGCATCTCATTAAAGAACTGTGATTTGAGTTGCTCAAAGAAATTGGTTTGCACAGAAATATGTTCTAAAAAAGAGGTTGGGTTAATGAGTGCTGTTGTTGTCTGCTCTTGTATAAAAAAATCATTATCTAGATGTAATTCATGCTCTTGTTCTGACATAACCACCTCGTCTTATCATTTATCTATATTTCATTTTTAAATAAGCAATTTCAGTGCCACTTATATATCTGTAATACTTGTACGGCATCATTGTTATAACTTTCTTCTAAATCTTATCATCGTTTGCCCAATGGGCTATAAACTGAATCTGACAAACTTGCTAAATCTGTAAAGATTTTTTATTGTGTTGACACCAAAGCAATTGGATATAGATGTATTACGCTTATGTCTGTAATAGAAAAAGAAACTTCGAATAGTTTATATCGCCAATGGCAGATCTTGTCTCGCCTACCGACCGGCAAATGGATCGGGACTCGAGAATTGCAAGAAATGCTTGAGCGTGAAGGTATTGATATTAGTTTAAGGACTATTCAGCGTGACTTAAATCAAATTGCTCAGCGTTTTCCGATAGAGAGCAATAAAGCCGTACCTCAAGGCTGGCGGTGGCAATCCGATGCGCCTATTCAAAGCTTACCTCACATGACAAGTTCTCAAGCGGTAACCTTTATGATGGTTGAGGAGCACCTTAAGCACCTCCTTCCTCCGAGCCTGCTTGATGAGATGGGACCATGGTTCGATTTGGCCAAACGTAGTCTCTCTACTCAAAATAATGTGAGACAGTGGATTAACCGTGTACGTATTGTTCCGGCAAGCCAACCGTTAATTCCACCTGTAGTTGACCGAAATGCTCAACAAGCAATTTATGAAGGTTTGCTCCAAGACAAGCAAATAGAATGTGTTTATCGGGCACGGGTCAATCAGGGTGAAGACAGAACTTATGTTTTAAATCCTTTGGCTTTGGTACAAAAAGGTGCAGTCATTTATTTAATTTGCACACGACATGACAAAACTGAAGTTCAAACATTTGCTCTGCACCGTTTTAAATCAGCAAAAGTATTAGACAGTCGAGCACTACATCCAGTTAATTTTGATATTGATCATTATATTGACTCAGGGGCTTTAGGCTTTAGAGTGGACTATAACCAACCAACTGAATCAATTCAGCTCACCTTAACCATGACAGAGCAAACTGCTAAAACCTTTTATGAAAGTCAGTTAAGTAAAGACCAAACGATTACTCCGCTTGAAGAAAATATTGTAGAAGTTTCAGCGACTGTACCTTTTACATCTCAACTAGTATGGTGGCTACGTAGTTTTGGTAAGAAATTACTGCATATTGAGCCAGTACAAGTACATAATGCTGTGCGAGAAATTGAAACTGAGAATAAATAGATATAAAAAAGAGAACCGTAAGGTTCTCTTTAGATTTTGAATTATAATTTTCTTAATTTTATATTGTTCTTATTTTTTTACTTGTTTCAGATCAATGTATTCTCCCCCACCAAAACTGATCTGCTCTTTCTTTTGCGCTATTTTGAACATGAGCATTGGCATGCCATTTCATATCCATTGTAGCGAATTGATTTCATTGTCATGGTTAAAGCCCTCTTGTTTGAACGTGAATTCAATATAACTGGCGGCTTAAAATATGTGAAATAAGAAAAAAAGGAAGCGAAATCTCTTTTCTTCCTTAGGAAGTTTCCATATATTTTTTGAATAGAAAATAAAAAAGCCCAATAAATGGGCTTTTTGTACATTTAAATGATTAAGCTGTTTTCTTAATCATATTGTTTTTACGAATTGTGATCATTACGAGTTGAACTGCTGCTGGCGTAACACCAGGAATACGGCTTGCTTGAGCTAAAGTTTCTGGAAGAACTGTTTTTAACTTCTGCGTGATTTCACGTGACAACCCAGACACGACATCATAGTCAAAGTCGGCAGGAATTTTAGTTTCTTCAAGACGCTTTAATTGAGCAACATCTTCATGCTGACGGTTAATGTAACCTTCATATTTCACAGCAATTTCAATTTGCTCACCCACTTGTTCTGAAACTTCAGAGCCAGTAAGTTCAGCAATTTGACCGAAGGTGATATTAGGGCGCTTAAGCAAATCAATCGCACTACATTCCTTACTCAAATCAGCACCCGTCATTTCAACGAATTTTTTACCCATAGGGTTATTTGGTGCTGCCCATAAATGTTGTAAACGAGAGGTTTCACGCTCAACCGCTTCCATTTTCTCGCAATAAGCAGCCCAACGAACATCATCAACCAAACCAAGTTCACGACCAATAGAAGTTAAGCGCTGATCCGCATTATCTTCACGCAACATCAAACGATATTCGGCACGTGAGGTAAACATACGGTATGGTTCTTTAGTACCTAACGTAATGAGGTCATCAACTAATACACCCATGTAAGCTTGGTCACGTTTAGGCGTCCACTCTTCTTGCTCCCACGCACGACACGCAGCATTTAAACCTGCAAGTAAACCTTGGGCACCAGCTTCTTCGTAACCTGTTGTACCATTAATTTGACCAGCAAAGTACAAGCCATTAATCGCTTTAGTTTCAAGTGTAAATTTCAAAGCTTGCGGGTTGAAATAGTCATATTCAATTGCATAGCCCGGACGTAAGATATGAGCATTTTCCATACCACGAATTGAACGTACAAGCTCGAACTGAACATCAAATGGTAAAGAAGTCGAAATACCGTTTGGATAAAGCTCATGTGTATCTAGACCTTCTGGTTCCAAGAATACTTGATGTGAGTCTTTATCAGCGAAACGGTGAATCTTATCTTCGATTGATGGACAGTAACGCGGACCTACACCTTCAATAACACCAGTGTACATTGGTGAACGGTCTAAACCACCACGAATAATATCGTGGGTTTTTTCATTCGTATGCGTGATATAACAGTTTACTTGTTCAGGGTGCATAGAAGCATCACCCATGAATGACATCACTGGAGATGGGAAATCACCCGGCTGCGGAATCATGACTGAAAAATCAACTGAACGTGCATCAATACGTGGTGGAGTACCAGTCTTTAAACGTCCCACTGGTAATTTTAACTCACGTAAACGTTGAGCAAGTGCAATAGAAGGAGGATCTCCCGCACGACCACCGCTTGATTTTTCTAAACCAACGTGGATTACACCACCCAAGAATGTACCTGTAGTCAACACAACAGTTTTTGCATCAAAGCGAATACCCATTTGGGTAACAACACCTTTAACGGTATCGCCTTCAACAATCAGATCATCAGCTGCTTGCTGGAAAATGTCAAGATTTGCTTGATTTTCCAAAGTATCACGGATAGCAGCTTTATAGCGCACGCGGTCAGCTTGAGCACGTGTTGCACGCACAGCTGCACCTTTACGCGAATTTAAAATACGGAACTGAATACCACCTTTATCGGCAGCCAGAGCCATTGCACCACCAAGTGCATCAATTTCACGGACTAGGTGAGACTTACCAATACCACCAATTGCTGGGTTACAACTCATTTGGCCCAAAGTCTCAATGTTATGGGTCAAAAGCAAAGTCTGTCGTCCCATACGCGCAGCAGCAAGGGCCGCTTCCGTACCTGCGTGACCGCCACCGATAACGATAACATCATAAACTTTAGGATAGTGCATGAGTACAAAAACACCAGAAAAAAAAGACGGAACATTATAGCAAAATTATCTGCTTATTGATGTACATAATTACAAAATTGTCTTCACATAATTTACGCTATGCCACATGATTTGACATTTTGTTTCATGAATTCAATACAAAGTGAATGTTTTTAAAATTAATTCATCTTAGAATAAAAAATGTACAGCACTTCTATGACTTTAAAATTAACGCAACGAGAAGGAATACAAAATGAAAACGACCATGTTAAAAATCTTAACTGCATCTCTAATTTGTTTTTCAGGCGTAACTTTTACCCATGCTGCTGACACGAGCAAAGCCGAAATGCAAAAACAAATTCGAGTCTGTGCAAAAAAACAGCAAGGTGAATGGGTTTCTTACAATCACAATGGTGTGACCTTTAACGGTACTTGCCAACCAAATGAAAATGGCAAGTTACAATTTAAGGCCCCTGCTCCTTAATCTGTTTTGACATAGGTATAGAAGAAGTCATTTATTTTCCGCTATATCTCATCAGTATTTTCAAAGACGGTCCATTAAAGATGGGCCGCTTTCTTTTTTAAAATGGTCTAGTCCGCTACAATACGCCTTTAAATAAAATTTTTAGGTCCTTTTCGTGAAGTGGTTACAAATACACATTACCGTTGATCAAGAACAAGTTGAGTTCACAGAAACACTTTTAATGTCTCTAGGTGCGGTAAGCGTAACGCTGGATGATGCTGAAGATCAGGCTTTACTTGAACCATTACCGGGTGAAACACCTTTATGGAACAAAGTTATTGTGACAGGCATCTATCAACAAGACGAACAAGACCCAATTGATGTCGACACTTTAGAAGCTTTCTTAAAAGCTCAACTTCCAGATGTTCCTATGCGTCATGAAGAACTTGAAGATCAAGTGTGGGAACGCGCATGGATGGATTACTATGAGCCAATTCAGATTGGGGAAAAGTTCTGGATTGTGCCTGAATGGCTAGAGCCCCCAGAAGCGGATGCAACTAATATTAAGTTAGATCCAGGTCTTGCATTTGGTACAGGTAATCACGCAAGTACTTTCCTATGCTTACAATGGCTGGGTAAAACTGACGTTAAAGATAAAATCGTGATTGATTATGGCTGTGGTTCAGGCATTTTAGGCGTAGCAGCTTTATTACTAGGCGCTAAAAAAGTATATGCCACAGATATTGACCCGCAAGCTGTTTTAGCAACGAAACAAAATGCAGAGCTTAATGGTGTATTAGATCGACTATATGTAGGTCTTCCTGAAGAGTTTGATCAAGAATTCACACCTAAACAAGCCGATGTTTTAGTTGCAAACATTTTAGCAGGACCTTTAATGATGCTTGCGCCTGAATTTGCAAATTTAATCAAATCTGAGGGCGAGTTCGCACTTGCTGGTGTGATTGAAGAGCAAGTTGCTGATGTTTCACGTGTTTATTCTGAATTTTTTGATATATTAGATGTCGAAAAGCGCGAAGAAAACTGGTGTCGCATTTCAGGAAAACGTAAAACAATAAATTGAGATTTTTAACTCATGAATGAAAAACAAACCCGCTGCCCTAAGTGTTTAACAGTTTATAAAGTATCTCTTACTCAATTGACTGTCGCCCAGGGTATGGTTTGTTGCCCTAAATGTAATTCAAGCTTTAATGCCTTAACCCATCTAATCAATATTGAACAGCCAGTTATGGTCAACTCAACGACTCTAGCCAATGGTTCAATGCAGACAAGATATATGACGCATTCTCACGTATTAGATATCTTTGACCAAAAAGTAGAAAACTCTAATATTGATCTTTTAACTTACCTCAACAACTTAAATTACTTTCACAATGAACCTATTAATGCTCTACCAAATCTTAATTTAGCTGAGCAGGCATCCCCACAAGAACAAGACAACAATAAAAAGCATAGTTGGCTTTACTATACGCTCTGGAGCTCTGCCAACCTTATTTTAATTTTAGTTTTTACTTTTCAAATTCTCTGGTTTAACCCTAAGCTCATGCATGCAAGCCCAACCGTTAGCCATGCTTTTAATTACGTTTGCCAAATACTGCACTGCAACAAATCAGCAGAACTTTATCAACTTATCTATATAGAAAAATTAAAAGTCCGCAAGATCGATGCGAACCATACCCAGTTCTCAGGCATATTGCTCAACCAGAATGATAAAAGTATTGAGCTTCCTAACCTAAACTTGATTTTTGCAACAGAGCCAGACAAAACAGTAAGACGACTTGAAAAAAGCTAAATTGATCCGATACTGGTATCTTTAAACCAGTCC
>NZ_JEXG01000045.1:0-31589 GCF_000581275.1 Acinetobacter sp. 809848 | reverse complement strand
AATGGTTACTGTGGCACATGCTGACAATACAACACATGTAGCAGCCGCTTCTGCTTTAGGTAGCGTAGCAGGTACTGCAATTGGTAAAAGTATTGGTGGTACCTCAGGTGCAACAATCGGTGCTGCTTTAGGTGGTGCTGGTGGTGCAGCAGCAGCAAGTGATCGTCGTAATCGTACAGAAGCTGCAATTGGTGGTGCTTTAGGTGGTGGTGCTGGTTATACAGTCGGCAAAAATATGGGCGGCACCAACGGTGGATACATCGGTGCAGCAGTAGGTGCAGCTGGTGGTTCTGCATTAGGTCGTAAAGTTGCTGAAGACCGTAACTACGATGACCGTTATGACCGTGATCGTTACGATCGTGATGACCGCAGATATTACGATGGTGACCGTCGTTATTATAAAGGTGGTAGCCGTCGCCATGACAATGGCTTACACCGTGGTTGGTATAAAAACCGCTAATTCACAGATGAATCAAAAGAGCACCTTCGGGTGCTTTTTTATTTATAGCTAAAAATTAATATCGAAAAAAAACGATATACATCACACCCCATATATCGTATTATTTCGATATATCCTTATTCGAGAATATCGCATGCGATCACTTCAAGATACCAAGTTCTCCATTTTGGAACTTGCTCCTATTCGTAATGATAAAACCATCGAATTCTCATTACGTCACGCATTAGAATTGGCACAACATGCAGAAAAACTAGGTTATGAACGTTTCTGGCTTGCTGAACATCACAACATGGATGGAATCGCAAGTTCAGCTACCGCTGTCTTACTCGGTTTTATTGCAGCACATACACAGCATATTCGCTTAGGTTCAGGCGGAATTATGCTTCCTAACCATGCTCCTTTAGTTGTCGCAGAACAATTCGGGACGCTTGCTACTTTATATCCAAATCGTATTGAACTTGGTTTAGGCCGTGCTCCCGGTACAGATCAACTCACCATGCGAGCTTTACGCCGTGGTCATCAAGAAACAGAAGATCAGTTTCCTAGAGATGTTGTCGAAATCTTAAAATATTTCGATGTACCTCAAGCAGGACAAAAAATTATTGCAACACCGGGGCAAAGCACACATGTTCCTGTTTGGTTACTTGGATCTAGTCTATTTAGTGCACAACTCGCGGCAAAACTTGGACTTCCCTACTCATTTGCATCACATTTTGCACCACGTATGTTAGGTCAAGCCATTCAACTTTATCGAGAGAACTTTGAACCTTCTGAGTATCTAGATAAGCCATATGTTTCAATGGGTGTACCTGTTGTTGTAGCAGATACAGATGAGGAAGCACAGTTTCTAGCAACAAGTGCTTACCAACGCGTATTAGGTTTAATTCGTGGAGAAAGTTTGAAGCTTAAACCTCCAGTTGAATCAATGCAGGGATTATGGAATACAGCAGAACAACTTTCTGTCGAAAACTTCTATGCAATGGCACAAATTGGTTCTGTAGATACGGTTCGCTCTGGTTTACAAAAGCTGTTAGCTACATACGATGTTGATGAATTTATTTTTACATGTGATGTATACGATACAGCTAAACGTTTAGAAAGCTTTACACAACTCATGAATGTAAAATCAGAACATTAAACTCCGCTTCGCATTCCCATACTTGAATTAATTTCGAGTATGGGATGACCATCTATCTGAAAAGACTTTACCCCAACTTCCTGCTTGGTTATTTATATTAAAACGATAAAAACATCATGATTTAAAAAACCAAAAGGACTTTTGGAAAATGAGTATTAATATTAAAAATAACACTTCAAAATCAGTGATTTTTCAGAATATCTCTCAAGATTTCGAAGATTTTACTGGTCAAGTGATTTCCTCAACATCAATTAAAGAGTTTGACTTTTCACATTCATCTGTCGCGATTATTGGTACAAATCAAGATAGCGTGACTCATCTTGAAAAAATCTGCCAGCAAGCAAAATTTGTGACTGTCTTCCAAATCACCCCTCATTTTATTTTGCCCCATAGTCAGATGGGTACACATAAGTTAATTACTCACCCACTTATTATCAAAAACCGCAGGTTATTTAACAATCGTGTTAAAAGCATTCTGGCATTACGTTTTCTAGAAACCCAAGTAAACGAACCATGGCTTAAGCGTCTTTTGACTCCCAATACTGCAACCACCAAAAAAGTATTTTTTAAATCCGACAGTTATTATGCAGCACTTCAGAAACCCAACTGTAAATTGCAAACATGGCCAATTGTTAAAATTACCAATAGATCTATTCACAGCATGGATGGTATAGAACAACCCGTTGATATTATTATCAGAGCAATACCATAAAAGTAAAAAAAAGCATGGTTTTAGGCCATGCTTTTTTATTTACTCATATTTTTGCAAATTACCATGATCATCGTAATGCAAAATGATGCGCTGTTTTTCTTGCAAATCATTTAGCATATCGGAAGTAACTGAAAATTGGGCCGCTAATAATTCTACAGAACTATTAGGTGCCTTAGCACGTCGGTCCTCACCACTAAACCTAATCCAGTTATAACTTGCCCATAAAATTAAAATAAGCGCGCTAATTCCGATCATTAATGCTAAATGTAATAAGGTCTTAACTTCTGATAAGTGGTCTATCCAGACGTAATCATAAATTAAGTGACCTTCAAAAACCCATAAAAACAGTGAAACCAGTGGGAAAAGCAGCCACATTAAACAAATCCAGCCAATGGTTTGTAATGTATAGTTTGCTGTTTTATTTTTGACATATTCCGGCTGATCAATATATTCAGGGATATCTAAAGTCTCTATATCCTTATTTTCCTCAAGTTTCATGGGTTATCTCCACGGAAGCCTCGGTCTGGACTTACCCAACGGGCACGTTTTTTTGTGTTAAATAAAGTTTTTGGTACCGCAACGACACTTGTGAACAAAGTCAGTAGCCAGAAAAATAACGGGTACCAAATCACCCAAAAGTAATTTCTAAAAAAACGCCCTCGGTCATAACGATGATCAATCCACAAACTCACTAAAAACTGGATCAAACATGTTCCGCCTAATATTACACCGTACCACTGTGGCATAAGCGTTTTGATCTGCCATTGCTGAGGCAGCTCAATAAACAATCCCACAAAAAATAGCGTGAAGATCATGATCATCACATAAGACCAGATAATACTGACTAGCGCCTCAATCATGACCGGCCACATTCTTCGAACACGCAGTTTGAACATTTGTGGAATATATTCTATAAGAACCTCTACCCCACCTTGCGCCCAGCGAAGACGCTGTTTCCATAGACCTTTAAATGTCTCAGGCATATAGATATAACAAAGTGCTTGTGGAATATACTGAATATCCCAATGGTCTAGCTGTAACTTCCATGAAATATCAATATCTTCGGTAATTTTATCGTCTGACCAAAACCCGACTCGAGCGAGTGCAGTTTTACGAAATGCTGCAATCACACCAGATACGGTAAAAATACGACCATATGTACGTTGTGCACGTTTAATCAAACCAATAATCGAAGAAAATTCACCAACTTGTAATTTTCCTAAAATACTAGATCGGTTTAAAATTCGTGGATTACCAGTTACAGCACCAATTCGCGGGAAGTTAATAAATGGTTGCATTAACCAAAGTACCGCATGCGGATGCAACAACGCATCTCCATCGATACAAACAAGATATTCGTATTTACTAACCAGTACTCCCGATCTTAAAGCTACAGCCTTACCCTGATTTTCTGCTAAGTGTACAACCCGAAGTCGTGAATCTTGCGCTGACAATTCATCTAGAATTTCGGCGGTCCTATCACTACTTCCGTCATTAACAGCAATGACTTCAAAATTAGGATATTTGGTTTGTAGCGCATAACGAATTGTTTGGCGTACTTGCGCTTCTTCATTAAAACACGGAATGATGATACTGCATCCTTCACCTGTAGGTTCAGGAAGCGCTTGTTCGCGGTATTCTCTTTTAAAGAAAAACCAAAGTCCCCCTACCATCCATGTCCAAGCCATCAGTAAGGGATATAAAAAGGCAAAAGCAAACAGAATATCGAGTAATACTCTCATTACTTTTTCCCCTCTACCAATCCAGCAAAAGGCTGATACATCACAGGGCTAGCATTCAGACTAAGCGGATTATATAAATACTGATGAACATCTTTTGATTTTTCAAAGTCATAGCCATCAATACCGAATTTCTGGATTCCTATTCGCTGAATAGAAAAGAGCCCTTGCTGAACCTCTTCCCAAGCATTTTTTTGCGAATTTTCTGGTAATACTAAAGTCAGCATTATTCTTTGCTTATTATTTTCATCAAGTGTATTTAAGAGCGTTAACAACTGATTAAATTGTTTTTTCTTGCCAATCACATCGAACTTCAAATTGACTAAATCATGTTGCAATAAAAGCGTTTTTATAAGCTCAGGTAGATTTTCGATATGATCTAAATCAGGTGTAAGCAATAAACTAAACTGTGCCTGATTACTCATATTTAAATAAGGTTTGACCGCTTTTTTAGTCAGTTGACTCAGTTGTTCGAGCTGTTTTGATTGTTCAATGCAACTGCTTTCTTGCACGGTTATTTTTTGCATTGCGCAATTTAAAGATGATCCTGCATTAAGCTGAACACCACTTAAATTACTGTTAAAACGCGCAATATCTTTAGCCAAATCTACAGTTAGAAATGGTTTATCTTTTTGCGGATAAGCAGGCAACTCTAATATTACAGATTGACCAGCACGAGTTTGAGCCTGCCATAAACTACGATTTAGAATATCTTGTTGAACAGATATTTTATTTGTAGGGAAATAAGCGACATCATATTGCCCATCTCCATCTTTGTCTTCTAAAGGCTTTAAGATTAAAGCGTTGTTTTTTAAGCTATACAGTTTTGATAATAACTGCCCAAGTTTTTCATCAGTTTGGGTATTGTGGGGCGCTGCCAAATGCTTTAAATCCATACTCACAAAATGACGCGATTGCTTAAATAAATCTGACTCTTCGAAATTCAGAATATTTAACATTCCTTCTGTCAGTTGTTCGGCTGTAGGGTTATCAATGACTAAACTACGCTTAAAAGTTGAGTCACTCACGCGATTCATACCATCACGTCCCAAACTGAATGAAAACTGGAAACCTGCCTGTTGTGCTAGCTTCTCTAACTGTTCATTCACGGCGCCATAAGGCCAAATAATTGCTTTAGGGTTAACCCCTACTTCTTTTTTCAAAACTGCATAAGATTTTTTTAAATCCTGCAAAATACGTTGTTGATATTCCGCATCGGTTTCATAACGTGATTGCGATTTTAAATAGGCATAAGAAGTTGCAGCAGGTTGCTCATTACCTTGAGGATTGGCTAATACACCATGATGCAAATCATCACTATGGCTTGCAAACTCGGCTAACCCCGATGCTTGCATTTCACGAACTTGAGCCCAGTTCACCAAGTTACCCTGCCCATAAGCTTCATAACCTGCCTTAGTATTGCCATTTAACCAACTGGTTGGAAGAGCAAAAACTGCTGGAATCTGATATTGCTTCAGCAAAGGAAATACTCGGCTATAACTACTTAAAGCACCATCATCAAAGGTCAGTAGAATAGAGTTATGAGGTAATTCTTTACCTTGCTTACGTGCCTCTTCAATGTCTTTTAGTCGAATCGGTTTCCAGTCCGACTGGCTAAGCCAATCGAGGAACTGTGCCAGATTATTGGTCTGAATCGCATAAACATCGCGGTCACCTTCCTTGAGTACGTCATCTCGCACGTCATGAAAAGTTAACGAAACCGTATGATTTTTTGGTAGTTCAGTTTCAATGCGGGCATGAGAAAATTGTACGGGTAATAATGTTGAGGCAAACACACAGCTCAACATTTTTGACATCATGTTATTCATTAAAAACGCCCTTCAAATCCGAAAATACCGTAGGTATGTTGTTCATCATGACCATCATATGGATGGTATTGCCAACCAATTCCATAATTAAGTTGCCAAGTCCGTGAGAGCTGCCATTGATGTTGATATTGCAAAGAGTATGTTGGTCGAGCTGAGTAATCTGCTTGTTTATATAGCCCTACTCCAGCTTCAAAATGTTGTTTAAATGAGCGTTCGTACTCTCGCCAAGTGACCCAGTCATGGCTTAAATTCAACTCGGCACTGTAATGATTGCTTGGGCTAAAGTAAGCAGTCTGATCTTGGCTATTGCTGCCATAAAATCCACGAACGGTTCCGTAAGTAATATGGTGAGGCGCATCAAATAATCGCTCACGCCAAAAAGTAGAAAATTCTTGTTGTTTATTACCGTCACTTATATCGGTTAAGCCATAGCTCGCTCCAATTTGGCGTGACTCATATTTTTGCCATGTCAAAGCAGCACGGTAAGCTTGCCCATCCTCACCAGCATCAATTGCTTGTAATGGAATATTAGCCTGACTGTCATATTGCAATTGATATTGCCAGTGGTCGTTTAACCATTGCGACCAATCAAGACGAACACCTGCTTGGCCACCATCTGTACTTTGCGACAAAATTGCCGACAATGCCTTACGGTTTGCTTGCCACTCAGCACCAACCCCATAACGTTGGTCATGCACATCACCAAAACGGTATTCACCGTAACGATCTTGATGCCAAGCAAATAGACGATAATTATCTTTAATCCAAGGGCTATTAACACGAGTTTCCATTTCTCGATCTTTTAAGCCATTTTGCCCACTCACAGAATCGCTATTTTCTGCTTTACTCTGCCCCCAAGTTGTAGAGTGCGAGATGGTTGCTCTATCACGATCATCCAACTCTTTTCGACTTTTAACTACACCGCTATCTTCAGGATAATATTGCAAAAGACTTTCTGTACTTTTGCGCCATTCAGGAATATGTCCTAAAGCCTGAGCATTTTGCATTTGATTAATACGCGTATCTTTAGCAACGGGTGTTAAACCATTTAAACGAGCAATTGTTTGCTTTGCCTGTAACGGTTTATCTCTCCAGCGCTCAACACGAGCAAGGTTATTAATTAAACCTTCATTAGCAGGTGCAAGATCTACTTGTTTTTGAAAGTGCTTTTCTGATTTATCCAAATGATTTGCATAAGCTAAATGCATGCCTTGTAAAGCAATATAATCATCACGATCAGGATGGCTTGATTTATCTACTCCCTTGGCTTGGCTATATTTATACGTAGGGATTAAACGATCAACCTCACTTAAAAGTTGTTCAGCTTGCTTATATTTTTCTTGTTCAATATAAGAATAATAAAGCCCCGTATATACCGTCATATCTGAGTAGTTTTTTTCGGTAAGTAAGGTTTTAAAAGCGAGTTCAGCCTGCTGCGGTTGTCTTTCAGCTAAATAACTATCAGCAATCGCATGACGAACATAAGCTGGTAGCTTTTCAAACGGTACATTTAATTTAGTAAATTCATCTAATACCGTACGGCTACGCCCACGAAAGTCCAAAGCATACAAATAGTCATAATGAAATCTTAAATAATTAGGGTCTGACGGTTGAATCAAAGGCTGTATTTGTTCACCTTGTTTCAACACAGCATCAAGCTCGGCAAAGCCTTCACTGTCCGACATGCCTTCACGATTCAAATATTTATAGCGGGTAATTGCGTTATTTACACGTTGAGAAAACTCGCTGACTTGTAACCAGTGTTGTAACGATTCTGTTTGCGCATTTTTATCACTGGCAGTCAGCAACTGCTGAGCTTTTTTATAAGCGCCTACAGCCGCCAAGTCGTAACTATATTCTTGCAAAACCGCAAAAGATTTTGGTTGTTGTTGATAAGCTTGCTCGATTGCAGATAAAGCATCTACAGGTGAATTAATGAGTCGATATGCATAAGCAATTTGAACAAATTGATCGGCTGTAAGATTTTTACTCTTAATACCAGATAAATGCACCTTAGCATTTACAGGATCTTTAGCCTCAGCATATAGAACCGCTAATAAAATCTGCCCATCAGATGTCTTTTGAATATTAAATTTATTCGACCACTCAATTGCATTTTTAAAGTGTTTAAAATCACGAAAATTACGTATTAATGGTAGTTGCCCATATTCTGGAAAAGTCACATAATTAACATTTGCTAAATACTGAGAAGAAAAAGTTAATAAATCTCTTTTTTCACTTGACATTACAACTAAATAATCAGCCAGTAATTTTTGGTCATGTGGATACTTATTTAGCAATTGTTCTAATTGCAATATTGCTTGTTGAGTTTGCCCAGTTTTGTAAGTGTGAATAGCTTGCTCTCGCAATTCATCTACTTGAGCAGCATATAAATTAAGAGGCAAGATATATACCAATGAAAAAACACATTTTTTTAGCATTTTGATAATCGGATAGTCCCATATCGAGGTGGGAAAGTATAATTAAAATTAAAAACCAATCACACAATACCAAAAAAGTGTGACCTATTTAACATTTTACAAATTGTGGATTTTTCATGAATGCTTTTAAAAAATATTTATAAAAAATAAAGAATTACTATTTTTCAGCACAATAAAAAACATACACTTCTTTTCAATAGTGTTATTTAAATTTACAAATGAGTTTCAAAATAACTACGGGCTTATAACCAATAAAAACTATTTAATAATATTTAGTTTTATATATAAAACTTTAATTTTTGTCTGTGATATATATTAAAAAACCATTCAACTTATCTATAAATTAATATACAAAAATTGAATGGTTAAAATAAACAATTGATTAAATTAACCAATACGACGTTTTAATCCCGTCATTTGTAAAATACGAGTTGAAATCTCTTCAATCGACATTTCGGTCACATTTAAATATTTAATGCCTTCTGAAATATAAATCCCTTCAATTGCTCTTAGCTCCATTTGGCATTGGCTAAAACTTGCATAACGGCTATTCGCTTTACGTTCACTACGAATTGCGACCAAACGCTCAGCATCAATCATCAAACCAAATAACTTGCTACGATGAGCTCTTAATACTGCTGGTAAACGGTTATCATCTAAATCTTCTTCAGTTAACGGGTAGTTTGCAACGCGAATACCGAATTGAAGAGATAAGTAAATGGAAGTCGGTGTTTTACCCGAACGGGAAACTCCAATTAAGATTAAATCCGCTTTATCATAATGACGAGTACGTGCCCCATCATCATTATCAAGCGCAAAATGAACAGCATCGATACGGGCTTTATAATATTCAGAATCGGTTACCGCATGAGTCTGCCCGACCAATGTTGTTGGTGGTGTTCCAAGTTCTTGTTCAAGTTTACTAATTAAACCTTCAAACACATCCAGATTAACCGCTTTAGCCGTATTAATAATCTCTCGCACATGCGGATCGACTAAAGTATCAAATACTAAAGGTAGACAACCGTCTTTGGTTTGGCATCGATTAATCTCAACCACCACATCCATTGCCGCCTCTTCAGTTGTAATATATGGCATGATGTGAATATCAAAATCTACATTGGGAAATTGTGCTAATAACGAATGTCCAAGAGTCTCGGCAGTAATTGCAGTTCCATCAGAAATAAAAAAAACACTCCGCTTAAATTGTTTACTTTCTGACATTAAAATTCTCCTTAAACATTTGTCTTAGTGCTATATAATCTTTATAGTAAACTGATCTTACATGACTGTCGCTTAGTATAATTCTCAACTAAGCACTTTATTTTTATAATTTCATGCCAAGATAGACATTAATACTGCAAAAGTGGAGTGAAAACTTTGGAAGCGCGCGTAATCGGTCTAGAAAAATTAGGGAAACACGATGTCGAACTCGTAGGTGGGAAAAACTCATCTTTGGGTGAAATGATCAGCCATTTATCAAATGCTGGTGTATCGGTACCTGGTGGCTTTGCAACTACTGCTGCTGCCTATCGTGAGTTCTTAGACCAAAGTGGTCTTAACGCTCGAATTCAAGCAGAACTTGCTCAACTCAACGTCGATGACGTAAATGCTCTTGCAGAAACAGGCGCTAAAATTCGTCAATGGATTGTAGAGACTCCACTCACTGCAACCTTAGAACAAGAAATTCGCGCCGCTTTTACAGCACTTTCTAACGGCAACCCTGATATCGCGGTTGCCGTTCGTTCATCTGCAACTGCTGAAGATTTACCAGATGCTTCTTTCGCGGGTCAACAAGAAACTTTCTTGAATATTCGCGGTATTGATAACGTACTTATTGCGATTAAAGAAGTATTTGCTTCTTTATATAATGACCGTGCAATTTCTTACCGTGTGCATCAAGGTTTTGATCATGACATCGTTGCACTTTCAGCGGGTGTTCAGCGTATGGTTCGTTCTGAAACTGGCGCTGCGGGTGTAATGTTTACACTTGATACAGAATCTGGTTTCCGTGATGTTGTATTTATCACTGCCTCTTACGGTTTAGGTGAAATGGTTGTACAAGGTGCCGTTAACCCAGATGAGTTTTACTTATCTAAACCATTATTAAATGCAGGAAGACATTCTGTTTTACGTCGTAACCTTGGCTCTAAACACCAAAAAATGATTTATGGTGAAGAAGGTTCCGCGGGTAAATCTGTTGTTGTTGTTGATGTTGAAAAACAAGATCGTCAACAATTCGCTTTAAATGACCATGAGTTACAAGAGCTTGCAAAACAAGCGCTTATCATTGAGCAGCATTACGGTGCGCCAATGGACATCGAATGGGCAAAAGACGGTGATGACGGTCAAATTTATATTGTTCAAGCCCGTCCTGAAACTGTAAAAAGCCGCCAAAATGTAGGCACTATGGAACGCTACCTTCTCAAACAAAGAGGTACTGTTCTTTGTGAAGGTCGTTCAATTGGTCAACGTATTGGTTCTGGTAAAGTCCGTATTGTTAACTCAATTAAAGAAATGGACAAAGTTCAAGAAGGCGACGTTCTTGTATCAGATATGACCGATCCTGACTGGGAACCGGTAATGAAACGTGCTGCTGCAATTATCACTAACCGTGGTGGTCGTACATGTCACGCAGCAATTATTGCACGTGAACTTGGTGTACCAGCGATTGTTGGTTGTGGGAACGCAACAGAAGTATTAACTGATGGCCAGGAAGTAACTGTTTCTTGTGCTGAAGGTGATACAGGTTTCATTTACGAAGGTGCTTTAGATTTTGAAGTTCAACGCAACTCAATCGAATCTATGCCTAAGCTTTCGTTCAAAATTATGATGAACGTAGGTAACCCTGACCGTGCATTTGACTTTGCTCAAATTCCAAATGAAGGTATTGGCCTTGCTCGTCTTGAGTTCATCATTAACCGTATGATCGGTGTGCACCCTAAAGCCCTACTCAACATTGATAGCCTACCTCGTGAAACTCGTGCTGCGGTTTTAACTCGTACAGCGGGTTATGCTTCACCTGTAGATTTCTATGTTGAAAAATTGGTTGAAGGTATTGCGACTCTTGCTGCTGCATTTGGTGACAAGCCAGTGATCGTTCGTATGTCTGACTTCAAGTCAAACGAATACGCAAACTTAATTGGTGGTAAGTTATACGAGCCTGAAGAAGAAAACCCAATGCTCGGTTTCCGTGGTGCAAGCCGTTATGTATCTGATAACTTCCGTGATTGTTTCGAATTAGAATGTCGCGCACTTAAGAAAGTTCGTGATGAAATGGGTCTAACCAATATTCAAATCATGATTCCTTTTGTACGCACAGTATCTGAAGCGAAACGTGTTATTGAATTACTTGCACAAAATGGCTTAAAACGTGGTGAGAACGGCTTAAAAGTAATCATGATGTGTGAATTACCAACTAATGCCTTGTTAGCTGAACAATTCTTAGAGCACTTCGATGGTTTCTCTATTGGTTCTAATGACTTAACTCAGTTAACGTTAGGCCTTGACCGTGACTCAGGTATTGTTTCACACTTATTTGATGAACGTGATGCAGCTGTTAAAGCTCTTCTTTCAATGGCAATCCATGCCTGCCGTAAAGCAGGTAAATATGTAGGTATCTGTGGTCAGGGTCCTTCAGACCATCCAGATCTTGCAAAATGGTTAATGGAACAAGGTATCGAATCTGTCTCTCTTAACCCAGACTCAGTTTTAGATACATGGTTCTTCCTTGCTGAAGAAAAAATCAAGCAAATCTAATATGTTATAAAAAAAGGCCCATCCGTGGGTCTTTTTTCATCTTTAGAATAGAGAATTTTTATTTATGCAAATTTACTTGGCACGTAATAATCAACAAGCTGGGCCTTATACTTTAGAACAAGTAAATCAAATGTTGGCTAGCCAACAAATTTTGTTAACTGATTTAGCTTGGCATGAAGGCATGACAGAATGGAAAGCTTTAGGAGAATTAACCCAAGGTAAACTTGTATATCAACCTATCGGTTATTCTGTACCTACAATAAACACGAATACATCAACTAATGAAACTATTCGTCAAATTCGTGTAGAACCTAAAGTTCATGAACTTGCGTCTATTCCGGCTCGGGCTTTAGCAAAAATTATTGATTTATTGCTTTGGTTACCAATCGCTGCAATTCCTTCTTTTTTCTTTAATGAAGCTCAATATAAGCAATTATTCGAGCTGCAAAAACAGATGCAATCTGCCGAAGTCGCATCGACTAAAGCTGCAGAATTGCAACAACAACTTTTTACTTTAATTCCAATAGAAGCTTGGCATTCAATGCTTCTTTACGTCGTAATTATGCTTGCAATTCAAGCCGTTCTTTTAACAAAGTTTGGTCAGAGTATAGGTAAGAAAATCGTTGGAATTAAAATTGTAGATGCTGAGGACAATAGCAAGGTTAATTTAACTCGCATCTTCTTATTAAGAAGTATTGTTTTTATCATATTAAACTTACTGTTTATGCCGATCAGTACAATTATTGACTATGCTTTTGCATTAGGACAAAAGCGACAAGCTTTACATGACAAAATTGCAAGAACAAAAGTGATCAAATGATAGTGAATGACTCATTCATTTAATGTCTAAAAAAAGAGGAGGCACCCTGCCTCCTTTTTTCTATAGTGAGTTGATATTTAAATAAAAGCTCTATTGAAATTAGATACCCTACAAAAAAAATCGGGTTTTAAAACAATTATTTCAGCCTACTTTATGTATAGCTTAGTTTGTCGATATGAGGCATAATGCCCTACAACGTAGCGGTGTCATATAATTGAGAAGTCTAAATTTAAGGATTAGCGTTCTCAATCATGCGACACTTTAATCGCTATCCCATATTTAATTAGGGAATGGGACTCTTCACCGAGGTTGTAAAATGAGACAAACGATTTTAGCTGTATTGTCTTTATCAACGCTTGCCGCACTTTTGACTGGGTGTGGTGGTGATATGGTACTTCTAAACTCTAAAGGTCCAGTTGGTCAAGGTCAAAGTGACCTTATGATGACTGCGATCTATTTAATGTTACTTGTGGTGATTCCTTCAATCATCATGGCATTATGGTTTGGTTGGAAATATCGCGCGTCAAATAAAGATGCAGACTATAAACCTACATGGGCACACTCAACTGCAATTGAAGTTGTAGTATGGGGTATCCCTGTCATTATTATTGGTATTTTAGCTTGGTTAACTTGGTGGGGTTCCCACAAGTATGACCCATACCGTCCTTTAGAATCAGATAAAGCACCTTTAACTATTCAAGTTATTGCTGAACAGTTTAAGTGGATCTTTATTTATCCTGAACAAAACATTGCAACAGTTAACGAAGTACGTTTCCCTGAAAAAACTCCGTTAAGCTTTAAAATCACTTCTAACTTTACAATGAACTCATTCTTCATTCCACAGTTAGGCGGCCAGATTTATGCAATGGCAGGTATGCAAACTCACCTTCATTTGTTAGCAAATGAAACTGGTGTATATCGTGGTTTCTCTTCTAACTACTCAGGTTACGGTTTCTCTCAAATGCGTTTCAAGGCGCATAGTGTTACAGAGCAACAATTCAACGAATGGGTAGCAGCGGTTAAAGCAGGTAATGGTTCAACCATTAACCCAGAAGCAGTTCAAAAAACTACGCTTGACCAAGCTGAATTGGCAACCTTACGTGATGGTAACCGTTCTAAGCATCAGATCGAGCATTTAGTAAATCGTGCTAAAGCTGCTGGTGATGAAAAAGCAGTTGCTGAAGCTGAAGCTATGAAACCGTTCCCGACTAAGCCACACCCTGTGACTTATTACTCTACTGTTGAGCCTAAATTGTTTGAAACAATTATCAACCACTATATGAGTAACTATCATGGTGTTGACCACTCTGCTGAACACGCAACAGCTGACACTCATGCTGCAGCTGAACACGCTGCTCAAGGGGAATAAGACATGGATATGATTTTTGGTAAACTGGGTTGGGACTCTATCCCGACAGAGCCAATCGTACTTGTCACCATGGTCCTTATGGCAATTGGTGCAATTGCAGTGCTTGGCGGTATCACCTATTTCAAAAAATGGGGATATTTGTGGAATGAGTGGTTTATTACGGTAGACCATAAAAAGATTGGTATCATGTATATCATCGTATCTGTTGTCATGCTTCTGCGTGGTTTCGCCGATGCGATCATGATGCGTTTACAACTTTTCCTCGCTAAAGGCGGCGGCGAAGGTTATCTACATCCTGACCACTATGACCAGATCTTCACCGCACACGGTGTAATCATGATCTTCTTCGTAGCAATGGGTCTCGTTGTAGGTATGATGAACATCTCTGTACCTTTACAGATTGGTGCTCGCGACGTTGCTTTCCCATTATTGAACTCTTTAAGCTTCTGGTTATTCGCTGGTGCTGCTGGTTTGATGATGCTTTCACTTGTGTTAGGTGAATTTGCTGCGACTGGTTGGATGGCTTACCCTCCTCTATCTGGCATTCAATATTCTCCTGGTGTAGGTGTCGACTACTATATCTGGGCACTTCAGGTTTCTGGTCTAGGTACGCTTTTATCTGGTGTTAACTTCTTCGTTACCATCATCAAAATGCGTGCACCGGGCATGAAATTAATGGACATGCCTATTTTCACGTGGACTTCACTTTGTACGGCTGTATTAATCATTGCATCATTCCCTGTATTAACAGGTACACTTGCAATGCTTACTCTAGACCGTTACTTCGGCTTCCATTTCTTCACAAATGAGCTTGGCGGTAGCCCAATGCTTTATGTGAACTTGATCTGGACATGGGGTCACCCTGAAGTATATATCTTGGTATTACCAGCATTTGGTCTATACTCAGAAATCGTTGCAACCTTCTCTCGTAAAGCGTTGTTCGGTTACAAGTCTATGGTGTATGCAACTATCGCGATTACTGTTCTTGCGTTTGTTGTATGGCTTCACCACTTCTTCACCATGGGTGCTGGTGCGAACGTTAACGCGTTCTTCGGTATCATGACCATGGTTATTGCGATTCCTACTGGTGTTAAAATCTTCTCTTGGTTATTCACCATGTATAAAGGTCGCATCACCTTTACTACTCCAATGTTATGGACGCTTGGCTTCCTTGTAACATTCGGTATCGGTGGTTTAACTGGTGTACTTATGGCTGTTCCACCTGCGGACTTCTTGGTACACAACTCATTATTCTTGATCGCTCACTTCCATAACGTAATTATCGGTGGTGTGGTGTTTGGTATGTTTGCCGGCATCATTTACTACTGGCCAAAAATGTTTGGTTGGAAGCTCAACGAAGCATGGGGTAAAGCTGCGTTCTGGTTCTGGTTCTTTGGTTTCTATTTTGCATTCATGCCACTTTATATCCTTGGTTTCATGGGTATGACTCGTCGTTTGAATACATATGACAACCCTGAATGGGATCCGTACCTTGCGATTGCATTATTTGGTGCTGTTCTTGTTGCGATTGGTATTGCATGTTTCTTAATGCAAATCATCGTTGGTTTCTTACAACGCAAAGACAACATGGACCTTACTGGCGATCCATGGGATGCTCGTACGCTTGAATGGGCGACCTCTTCCCCTGCTCCATTCTACAACTTTGCACATGAACCAGATGCAAGCGGTATCGACCGTTTCTGGACTGACAAAGAAAATGGTGTAGCATACGCACGTAACACTAAATATGAAGACATCCACATGCCGACTGATCGTGCTGCTGGTTTTGTCATTGCAATGTTCATTACTCTTCTTGGCTTTGCACTCATCTGGCATATTTGGTGGCTCGTTGTTGTTTCATTCGTTGCAGCTGTTGTTAGCTTGATCGTAAGCTCATTCACTAAGAATGTTGACTACTACGTTCCTGCTGCTGAAGTTGAGCGTATTGAAAACGAACGCTATGCTTTACTTGAAAAACACTTGAAGAAGGACTAAGGAAATGGCTGAAGTACTTCATCACGACAACCACGGCCATGACGGTCATCATGAACATGATGATACCGACTTAACGGTTTTTGGTTTCTGGACATACTTGATGAGTGACTTGATTCTTTTCGGATCACTCTTCATTGCGTTCGCTGTATTAAGCAGTCATGTTCCAGCAGGCACTCCAAGCGCATATGACCTATTCCATGACTCATTAGGCTTCGTGTTAACTGAAACATTTGCCTTATTGATTTCATCGGTAACCTTTGGTTTTGCTGTACTTGCATCTTATAAAAAGAATGTAAATCAAGTTATCACTTGGTTATTTATTACATTCCTTTTTGGTGCATCGTTCATTGGAATGGAAGTCTATGAATTCCATCACCTTGTACATGAAGGCCATGGTCCAACTCACAGTGCATTCTTATCATCGTTCTTTACTTTGGTTGGTACACACGGTATCCACGTAACTTCTGGTTTAGTGTGGATGCTAGTATTAATGTATCAAATCAAAACTAAAGGTTTGACTTTACCGAATACACGTCGTCTTGCTTGCTTAAGCTTGTTCTGGCACTTCCTTGACATCGTTTGGATCTGTGTATTCAGCGTCGTTTACTTACTGGGAGTTCTCTAATGAGTAGTCATGAGCATAATGCTGCTGGTGCGTCACACGGTAACTTTAAGCAATACACTGTTGGATTTATCCTTTCTGTTATCCTCACCATCATCCCTTTCGGGATGGTGATGGCGGGTGGTTTCAGTCGTGGTCTTTTAGTTACAGTGATTGCAATCACTGCGGTTGCTCAGGTTCTTGTACAACTTGTGTACTTCCTACACATGAATACATCATCTGAACAACGTTGGAATATGATTGCATTCATCTACACAATCCTATGTATCGCCGTACTTTTAATCGGTTCTGTGTGGATTATGAATTACCTTCACTACAATATGATGATCTAAACTGATTGTCATGTTGAGAAAATATCTATTCCTGACTAAACCAGGAATTCTCTTCGGTAATTTCATTACCACCTTGGGCGGCTTTTTCTTAGCCGCCCAAGGCTCTATAGACATCTTATTATTACTTCTCACCCTACTTGGAACAACTTTAGTTGTAGCTTCTGGTTGTGTGGTTAATAATGTTATAGATCAAGATATTGATACAAAGATGCAGCGCACACAAAACCGCGCACTAGTTAAAAAAACAATCTCTCCTACTGTTGCGCTGATATATGCATTAGTGCTTGGAGTAATTGGTTTTAGCATTTTGTGGTTCGGTGTAAATGGTTATGCATTTTTGTTTGCAATGATTGGTTTTATTGTCTATGTCGGTTTTTATAGTTTGTGGACCAAACGCACCTCAATCCATCAAACCGTCATTGGTAGTATCTCCGGAGCGAGCCCTCCTGTTATTGGTTATACAGCAGTAACTCATCAATTTGATGTGGCAGCCTTGCTTTTGTTTTTAGCATACGCTTTATGGCAAATGCCTCACTCTTGGGCAATTGCAATTTATCGTTTTGATGATTACAAAAATGCGGGAATTCCAATTTTGCCTGTAGCACGTTCTATTTATCGTACGAAAATTGAATGTGTAATATATATCCTATTATTTGCAGCTGTTTTGAATGGGTTATATTGTTTTGGCTATACCAATGTATTCTTTTTAATTACCTTTAATGCTTTGACTGCATATTGGTTATATTTATCAGTTATTGGATTTAAAGCCGAAAATGATCAATTGTGGGCTAAACGTTTTTTCCTGTACTCGGTCATATTAATTACCCTGTTAAGTTTGAGCTTTAGCTTTACCTATCAATCCCCTGCTCCAAATCTTCCTCTCTTTTAAACAAGAGAGGATTCCTCTTTATAGTAAAGAAGTTTTACTTTTCTGATCAAAAGATTTGTTTTTAGTCGAACTTTTACCTATAATTCAGCCTTCGCAAATTTTGCGACATAACTTATTAAGTTATGACTCCTTGCTTCTAATTTTTTTATTAGGGGCTGTTTAAACCGTAAGGAGCTGACAATGCGTCATTACGAAATCGTACTTTTGGTACACCCAGACCAAAGCGATCAAGTTGTAGGTATGGTTGAACGCTATATCTCTCAGATCAAAGAAGCTGAAGGTCAAATTCACCGTTTAGAAGATTGGGGCCGTCGTCAATTGGCTTACCCAATTAACAAAATTCACAAAGCGCACTACATTCTTATGAATGTTGAATGTGGTCAAACTACGCTTGATGAGTTAGAAGAATTATTCCGTTATAACGACGCGATCATTCGTAACCTTATCATCCGTCGTGAACACGCAATCACTGAAGAGTCATTGCTTGCTAAGAGTGCTGAAGAAAAGCGTGCGCGTAAAGCTCAACGCGAAGAAGCACAGCAAGTTGCTCAAGAAGCTGAATAAGGAGAACATCAATGGCACGTTTTTACCGTCGTCGCAAGTTCTGCCGCTTTACAGCTGAGAATGTTGCGTACATCGACTACAAAGATATCGACACTTTAAAACAGTACATCACTGAAAACGGCAAGATTGTTCCTAGCCGTATCACTGGTACTAAAGCTCGTTATCAACGTCAATTAGCACTTGCTATCAAACAAGCTCGCTATTTGTCTTTGATTCCGTACACTGACAACCATAAGTGAGGTGATCTGTGGACGTTATCTTATTACAACGCATTAAGAACCTTGGTAAATTAGGCGATAAAGTATCAGTTAAAGCTGGTTACGGCCGTAACTTCCTTATCCCTCAAGGTAAAGCAGTTGCAGCTACTGAAGCTAACACTGCTGCTTTTGAAGCTCGTCGTGCTGAACTTGAGAAGCAAGAAGCTGAAGTTTTAGCTGCTGCTCAAGCACGTGCTGAACAATTGAATGAAGTTAACATCGTTATCACTGCTAAAGCTGGTGACGAAGGTAAACTCTTCGGTTCTATCGGTACTCGTGACATCGCTGACGCATTAACGAATGCTGGTCTTACAGTTGACCGTGCAGAAGTTCGTTTACCAAATGGCGCGCTTCGTCACACTGGTGAATTCAACATCGCAATCCAATTGCACCATGATGTTGTTGCAGAAGTTCTCGTTACTATCGTATCTGAGTAATTTCTCATCAAAAAAAGAGCATGCTTTTGCATGCTCTTTTTTTATGTTTCAAATTTTAAAATAAGATATATTAATTCCTGATCAGTTCTTCAGTTTAATTGGTTTTTTAATTAGGTAGTTTATTTAATTTTGTTTTAAGATAGTTCTCGGCTTTACAGCCTCTTTGTGTACACCTTTCTTTATCATCAGGTCTAATTATGTCTCAGGCGAATGCCACTTCTTTAGCGCTTTCATCTCCAACAGAAAATAAAACGAGTGAATCAGGCCAACTTAAAGAGTTTCGCACTCCCCCACACAATTTAGCTATTGAACAAGCTGTGCTAGCTGCCCTGATGACAGTTGCCGAATCTTTCGAACAAGTTAACGATGTACTCAAAGAAAATGATTTTTACGCGACTCGCCATAAATATATTTTTCGTGCAATCGAGAAATTAGCACAAGAAAACTCACCCTATGATGCTGTCTTAGTAAGTGACTGGCTCTTAAAACAAAATTTACTTGATGCTATCGGTGGCGAAGAATATTTAATGCAGCTCATGGCTGACTCACCTTCAAGTTTCTATAACTTAGAAACTTATGCCACTAAAATTAAAGAGTTTTCTACGCTTCGTAGCATGATTAAAGTTAGTACTGAAATTTTGCAAAATGCTTATGACACGAAAGGCCGCGGTGTAAGTGAAATTTTAGACTTAGCTGAAACAAGTATTTTCTCATTAGCAGAACAGCACAATAACAATAAAAAAGATGCTGGTCCTAAATCTATTAGTTCTGTTACCGCAGACGTAATTAGTAAGCTTGATGAGCTTTCAAAATTAGATGGCAATATTACAGGTTTAACGACTGGCTTCTTAGAACTTGATAATAAAACATCTGGTATGCAACCTGGTGACTTAATTATCGTTGCTGCACGCCCATCAATGGGTAAAACTACTTTTGCCATGAATTTGGTTGAGAGTGTTTTGCAATATAACAAGTTACCTGCTCTGGTCTTTTCAATGGAGATGCCAGCAGACTCTATTGCGATGCGTCTTATTTCCGCAATGGGTAAAGTCCATCAAGGACATTTACGCTCTGGTAACCTCGATGCAGATGAATGGACCAAGGTGACTGGTACAATTTTGCAGCTTCAGCAAATGCATTTGTATATTGATGACTCATCAGCCCTACCTCCAACTGAACTTCGTGCCCGTGCTCGTCGTGTTGCCAAAATGCATGATGGTAAAATCGGTTGTATCATGGTCGATTACTTGCAGCTCATGAAAGTCCCGGGCATGGGTGATAACCGTGTAGGCGAGATCTCAGAAATTTCTCGTAGCTTAAAAGCATTGGCGAAAGAGATGCAATGTCCTGTTATTGCACTTTCTCAGCTTAACCGAAGTCTGGAAAACCGTCCAAATAAACGCCCTGTAATGTCCGACTTACGTGAATCCGGTGCGATCGAGCAGGATGCCGACTTAATTATGTTTATTTACCGTGATGAGGTTTATAACAAAGAGTCAAAAGAGGCCGGCACTGCAGAAATTATTATTGGTAAGCAGCGTAACGGTCCAATTGGTTCAGTTCGTCTTGCTTTTGAAGGTCAATATACTCGATTTAGTAATCTCTCTCCTGAGTATTACAGCCAATATGATGATGAAGAATAAGCTCTATCTCTAGCCCAAAGGAGTAAATGAGGGTGCGCCAAGCAACAGTTTATATTGACCGCAATGCACTTCAATATAACTTAAACCGTGTCAAACAACTCGCAACAAATTCAAAAATTGTAAGTATGGTAAAAGCCAATGCTTATGGACATGGAATCAAAGACTGTTTAGCAGCCTTAAATGCATCAGATGCCTTTGGTGTCGCCTGCCTACAAGAAGGTTTGGAAATTCGTGAATTAGGATTTCAACAACCTGTCACTTTAATTGAAGGGGTATTTTCTGAAGATGAAATGCCAATTGCAATTAAACAAAAATTTGAATGTATCATTCACCATCAACAACAGTTTGAATGGTTGATTAAACACAAACAAGCGTACATCAATCAAGGTTTAAAAGTCTGGGTTAAACTTAATAGTGGGATGAACCGGTTAGGTTTTAAAAATCCAGAAGTTATTGAAGTTATTAAGACTTTAAAATCTGAAGGATTTACTTGTGTACTTGCAATGCATTTCGCAAATGCAGATGTAGACCATCCACTTAACGAGCAACAAAAACAACAATTTCTACAAGTTAAACAAGCTTGTGATCCAGTGTTAGCTTCTTGCTGTAATTCTGCTGCTATTTATAAATGGCCAGAGTTACATTTTGATTATGTTCGTCCGGGTATCATGCTTTACGGCGCCTCACCTTTTGCAGATCAAACAGTCCATGATCTTGACTTAAAACCAGTGATGACTTTTTCAGCAGAAGTAATTGCACTCAACCATATTCAAACTAATGAACATGTCGGTTATGGATCAACTTTCTGTGCCACTCAAGCAATGGATATTGCAATTGTTTCTATAGGTTACGGTGATGGTTATCCACGAGCTTATATTAAACCGAACTATGTCGCTATTGATAAACAACCCTGTGCGGTTGTAGGGCGAGTGAGTATGGATATGATTGCAATCGACGTGACAGGCATGAAAGTAAAATTAGGCACTCCAGTTGAACTCTGGGGTCCACATCGCTTAGTTGATGATGTTGCGGATGCAAACGGAACGATAGGATATGAATTACTCTGTCGATTAAGCAATCGCCCCACTCGTAAAAGTACTTAAATAATAAAATATAAAAAAAATCCAAGCATGCTTGGATTTTTTTTATTTAAACATTCAAAATTTATCGCCAGTAATCATCTGTAGGCTTTGGCATTTCCTGTAAACCCCGACGAAGAGTATCTGACCATTGTTTACTAATCTGTGAGAAATAAGGATCATCTTCGGTTATTCGTTTTCCCATGGGGATAACAAAGCTATCTTTAATGTAGACCAATGCATCAAGTGGTAAGCCAACAGAAACATTTGAACGCAAAGTCGAATCAAAAGAAATCAGGCTACAACGTAATGCATCATCTAGTGGCATTGCATAATATAAAGCTCGATCCAGAATAGGCTTCCCGTATTTACTCTCACCTATTTGAAAATAAGGTGTATCTGTAGTTGCGCAAATGAAATTGCCTTGTGGATAGACATTATAAAGTTGCATGTCACCACCCTTAATCTGCCCACCCACCAAAATACTACAGGCATAATTCATTTGTTCTTGAGTGTCCGAACTAATATCCTCTAAAACAGTTTTTAAGGTTTTTCCAATTAGTTCAGCCGCCTCAAACATCGTATTAACACTATATAGATTAGGCTCTTGCTGCAAAGTCAGGGCATTTTGCAAATGACCTATAACAGCTTGCGTTGTTGCTAAGTTACCTGCAGTTTGCAAGGCAATAAAACGTTCTCCGGTAACGCCGAAAGTATGCAGTTTTCGGAACACAGAAATATGGTCAACTCCTGCATTGGTTCTTGTGTCACTAATAAACACTAAACCTTGTTCCAATCTTAACGCACAACAATAGGTCATTTCATTCTCTTTACATTCAACATGCCAACACTTGAACCACAGACATCATGTTCTCAACTCCACCTTGCTCTCTTACGCCACGAATAGGTGCCACATCGAGATAGTCACGTCCTACTGCAAGGTAGATATGATGTTTGGGTGTAAACAACTGATTGCTTACATCAAAACAATACCACTGATTTTCTAAAAATACCTCCGCCCAAGCGTGACTGGCCAGGTGCGGATAGTTTTGATCAAATAGATAACCAGAGACATAACGTGCAGGTAATTGTAGCGCACGACACATCGCAATTAAAATGTGAGCATGATCTTGGCATACACCTTGTCCAGCTTGAAATGCTTCGATCGCAGTTGTCTGAACCGAAGTACTTTCAGGCTGATAAAGTATTTTCTGTAAGATATTTTCGCTTAATAATGCAATATGTTGTCGGTCTTTATTCACCACAATATTTTTTGCAAAGTCCAACATTTCCGTATCACATCGGGTTGCACCTGTCATCTGCAAAAACAAATTAGTAGGTGTAGAGAGATCTACACAACCTAGTTCTATATTTTGAAGCTCAACAATTCCTTGGGCCATAAATGTAAGATGTTGGTATGGATAACGCTGACTAGCCGTCATCCATACATTGTTAAATATATCTCTCTTTATTGTTTTATCACCCGGCACGCTAATTGCCCAATTCATAACATGTTGGTGAGGCGATGTTTGAGGCATCATTTTAATATACTGAATGCTGTTCCGAGCAGTTTCAGTATAGCTATAATGCGTTTGATGATTAACCATCAATTTCATAATCAGCCCTCAAACATATTTTCCAACTGCTGTGTAAAAGTATAGTAAGCGTCCCACATAAGTTGCTGCTTTAGCGCTTGCCAATTTTCATTTATATTTTCCCAATTCAAATTAGCGAGCTGTTGCACCACTATATCTAGCTCTGATATGAGAACAGATAAATCTTCTCCAAAACGCAGTTCTATATCAAATTGCTCTATTTTTTGGCCTAAATGCAGAAATAAACGAACGTCTTCATGTTCCACTTCTAGTATTTGCGTGCATTGTTCGACTGCTTTACTCAATGCATCAGGTTGAGCTTGAAGCGTATTAATCACATTATTTAATTCTGCATAAGCATGTGATGACAAAATACCTCTTAGTTCCTGAATATTATCTTTAGCAATAATGAGCTGGTTCAGTAATGAAAATGTTTGCTTCTTGTCTAACATATAGTGATTTAGTAATTCAGCATTTTCTATGACCAAACCAAATGCTGCTGCAAATCTTGTTGCTTTCTCATCTTCTGTAAAGGGTAAATGAGAGGCTGCAAATTTAACTCGCATCAAATATCGACCCAACCAATATATTTGATGCGCACTCGAATTGAGTAAAACCATAAAGTTCCTCTTTAACCCACAATCAGGAATGTAATGTTTCAACAACCCATGTATCTTTTATACCGCCACCTTGAGACGAATTTACAACTAAACAACCCGCCTGCATGGCCACACGTGTTAAGCCACCAGGCACAATCTCTGTACGATAAGGTGAGCTCAATACAAATGGACGCAAATCAATATGACGTTCCGCTACTCCTCCCGTAGTTAAAGTTGGAGCGACAGATAAAGCTAAGGTAGGCTGCGCAATATACATATGAGGCATCGCAATCAATTTTTTTCTAAACTCATCAATTTCGCATGAGCTTGCTTTAGGTCCAATCAACATGCCATATCCGCCCGAACCTTGTGCTTCCTTAACGACTAATTGATCAAGATTAGAGAGTACATAGTCTAAGTGTTCTTCTTTACGGCACTGATAAGTGGGTACATTTTTTAGAATTGGTGTTTCATCCAAATAATATTGAATCATTTGATCTACATAAGGATAGATAGATTTATCATCAGCCACGCCTGTTCCAGGTGCATTTGCAATCACAACATTTTTTTGTAAATAAGCAGACATAAGACCTGCTACACCTAAAGCACTGTCTGGTCGAAATGCTAAAGGATCTAGAAAGTCATCATCTAAACGGCGGTAAATTACGTCTACTTTTTGACGCCCACGAATAGTTTTGACAAATACTTGATCATTTTCTACAAATAAATCCCGATTTGTAACTAATGGCACATCCATTTCACGCGCTAGAAAAGCGTGCTCATAATAAGCACTGTTAAAACGCCCGGGTGTTAGCACCACAATAAAGGGTTGATCTGCAGAAGAATTTTCTTGCAATATTTCTTTTAAAAGTTTTGGATAATGCTCAATCCCCTGTAAATTATTGGCTGTACATAGCTCAGGCATTAATTTCTGGCTAATATTTCGGCTCTCAATCATATAAGACACCCCAGAAGGTGTTCTCAAATTATCTTCTAATACAAAAAACTCCCCTTCACCATCACGGATAATATCGATCCCACTAATTTGTGAATAAATTTTTCCTTTTAAAGAATGTTTAAGCATATGGGGCTGGAAAGCATCATTTCCCATAATTTGTTCTTCGGGAATGATTTGTTCTTTTAAAATATGTTGTCCATGATAAATATCATCTAGGAAATAATTTAATGCTTTAACACGCTGTGCACAGCCTGAGGCAATTTTTTCCCATTGTTTTTTCTCGATTACTCTTGGAATTAAATCAAAAGGAATAGTGCGCTCCGTTCCTTCTTTATCGCCATAAACATTAAAAGTAATCCCATGATAAAGAAAATGCTGTTTTGCTTGGGTATTTAACTCCTTTAACTCATCTAAAGTACGGATGCTCAACCATTGTTCAATTTTTTTAGAAGCTGCACCATTTGATGTTACATCATCAAGCATCTCATTAAAGAACTGTGATTTGAGTTGCTCAAAGAAATTGGTTTGCACAGAAATATGTTCTAAAAAAGAGGTTGGGTTAATGAGTGCTGTTGTTGTCTGCTCTTGTATAAAAAAATCATTATCTAGATGTAATTCATGCTCTTGTTCTGACATAACCACCTCGTCTTATCATTTATCTATATTTCATTTTTAAATAAGCAATTTCAGTGCCACTTATATATCTGTAATACTTGTACGGCATCATTGTTATAACTTTCTTCTAAATCTTATCATCGTTTGCCCAATGGGCTATAAACTGAATCTGACAAACTTGCTAAATCTGTAAAGATTTTTTATTGTGTTGACACCAAAGCAATTGGATATAGATGTATTACGCTTATGTCTGTAATAGAAAAAGAAACTTCGAATAGTTTATATCGCCAATGGCAGATCTTGTCTCGCCTACCGACCGGCAAATGGATCGGGACTCGAGAATTGCAAGAAATGCTTGAGCGTGAAGGTATTGATATTAGTTTAAGGACTATTCAGCGTGACTTAAATCAAATTGCTCAGCGTTTTCCGATAGAGAGCAATAAAGCCGTACCTCAAGGCTGGCGGTGGCAATCCGATGCGCCTATTCAAAGCTTACCTCACATGACAAGTTCTCAAGCGGTAACCTTTATGATGGTTGAGGAGCACCTTAAGCACCTCCTTCCTCCGAGCCTGCTTGATGAGATGGGACCATGGTTCGATTTGGCCAAACGTAGTCTCTCTACTCAAAATAATGTGAGACAGTGGATTAACCGTGTACGTATTGTTCCGGCAAGCCAACCGTTAATTCCACCTGTAGTTGACCGAAATGCTCAACAAGCAATTTATGAAGGTTTGCTCCAAGACAAGCAAATAGAATGTGTTTATCGGGCACGGGTCAATCAGGGTGAAGACAGAACTTATGTTTTAAATCCTTTGGCTTTGGTACAAAAAGGTGCAGTCATTTATTTAATTTGCACACGACATGACAAAACTGAAGTTCAAACATTTGCTCTGCACCGTTTTAAATCAGCAAAAGTATTAGACAGTCGAGCACTACATCCAGTTAATTTTGATATTGATCATTATATTGACTCAGGGGCTTTAGGCTTTAGAGTGGACTATAACCAACCAACTGAATCAATTCAGCTCACCTTAACCATGACAGAGCAAACTGCTAAAACCTTTTATGAAAGTCAGTTAAGTAAAGACCAAACGATTACTCCGCTTGAAGAAAATATTGTAGAAGTTTCAGCGACTGTACCTTTTACATCTCAACTAGTATGGTGGCTACGTAGTTTTGGTAAGAAATTACTGCATATTGAGCCAGTACAAGTACATAATGCTGTGCGAGAAATTGAAACTGAGAATAAATAGATATAAAAAAGAGAACCGTAAGGTTCTCTTTAGATTTTGAATTATAATTTTCTTAATTTTATATTGTTCTTATTTTTTTACTTGTTTCAGATCAATGTATTCTCCCCCACCAAAACTGATCTGCTCTTTCTTTTGCGCTATTTTGAACATGAGCATTGGCATGCCATTTCATATCCATTGTAGCGAATTGATTTCATTGTCATGGTTAAAGCCCTCTTGTTTGAACGTGAATTCAATATAACTGGCGGCTTAAAATATGTGAAATAAGAAAAAAAGGAAGCGAAATCTCTTTTCTTCCTTAGGAAGTTTCCATATATTTTTTGAATAGAAAATAAAAAAGCCCAATAAATGGGCTTTTTGTACATTTAAATGATTAAGCTGTTTTCTTAATCATATTGTTTTTACGAATTGTGATCATTACGAGTTGAACTGCTGCTGGCGTAACACCAGGAATACGGCTTGCTTGAGCTAAAGTTTCTGGAAGAACTGTTTTTAACTTCTGCGTGATTTCACGTGACAACCCAGACACGACATCATAGTCAAAGTCGGCAGGAATTTTAGTTTCTTCAAGACGCTTTAATTGAGCAACATCTTCATGCTGACGGTTAATGTAACCTTCATATTTCACAGCAATTTCAATTTGCTCACCCACTTGTTCTGAAACTTCAGAGCCAGTAAGTTCAGCAATTTGACCGAAGGTGATATTAGGGCGCTTAAGCAAATCAATCGCACTACATTCCTTACTCAAATCAGCACCCGTCATTTCAACGAATTTTTTACCCATAGGGTTATTTGGTGCTGCCCATAAATGTTGTAAACGAGAGGTTTCACGCTCAACCGCTTCCATTTTCTCGCAATAAGCAGCCCAACGAACATCATCAACCAAACCAAGTTCACGACCAATAGAAGTTAAGCGCTGATCCGCATTATCTTCACGCAACATCAAACGATATTCGGCACGTGAGGTAAACATACGGTATGGTTCTTTAGTACCTAACGTAATGAGGTCATCAACTAATACACCCATGTAAGCTTGGTCACGTTTAGGCGTCCACTCTTCTTGCTCCCACGCACGACACGCAGCATTTAAACCTGCAAGTAAACCTTGGGCACCAGCTTCTTCGTAACCTGTTGTACCATTAATTTGACCAGCAAAGTACAAGCCATTAATCGCTTTAGTTTCAAGTGTAAATTTCAAAGCTTGCGGGTTGAAATAGTCATATTCAATTGCATAGCCCGGACGTAAGATATGAGCATTTTCCATACCACGAATTGAACGTACAAGCTCGAACTGAACATCAAATGGTAAAGAAGTCGAAATACCGTTTGGATAAAGCTCATGTGTATCTAGACCTTCTGGTTCCAAGAATACTTGATGTGAGTCTTTATCAGCGAAACGGTGAATCTTATCTTCGATTGATGGACAGTAACGCGGACCTACACCTTCAATAACACCAGTGTACATTGGTGAACGGTCTAAACCACCACGAATAATATCGTGGGTTTTTTCATTCGTATGCGTGATATAACAGTTTACTTGTTCAGGGTGCATAGAAGCATCACCCATGAATGACATCACTGGAGATGGGAAATCACCCGGCTGCGGAATCATGACTGAAAAATCAACTGAACGTGCATCAATACGTGGTGGAGTACCAGTCTTTAAACGTCCCACTGGTAATTTTAACTCACGTAAACGTTGAGCAAGTGCAATAGAAGGAGGATCTCCCGCACGACCACCGCTTGATTTTTCTAAACCAACGTGGATTACACCACCCAAGAATGTACCTGTAGTCAACACAACAGTTTTTGCATCAAAGCGAATACCCATTTGGGTAACAACACCTTTAACGGTATCGCCTTCAACAATCAGATCATCAGCTGCTTGCTGGAAAATGTCAAGATTTGCTTGATTTTCCAAAGTATCACGGATAGCAGCTTTATAGCGCACGCGGTCAGCTTGAGCACGTGTTGCACGCACAGCTGCACCTTTACGCGAATTTAAAATACGGAACTGAATACCACCTTTATCGGCAGCCAGAGCCATTGCACCACCAAGTGCATCAATTTCACGGACTAGGTGAGACTTACCAATACCACCAATTGCTGGGTTACAACTCATTTGGCCCAAAGTCTCAATGTTATGGGTCAAAAGCAAAGTCTGTCGTCCCATACGCGCAGCAGCAAGGGCCGCTTCCGTACCTGCGTGACCGCCACCGATAACGATAACATCATAAACTTTAGGATAGTGCATGAGTACAAAAACACCAGAAAAAAAAGACGGAACATTATAGCAAAATTATCTGCTTATTGATGTACATAATTACAAAATTGTCTTCACATAATTTACGCTATGCCACATGATTTGACATTTTGTTTCATGAATTCAATACAAAGTGAATGTTTTTAAAATTAATTCATCTTAGAATAAAAAATGTACAGCACTTCTATGACTTTAAAATTAACGCAACGAGAAGGAATACAAAATGAAAACGACCATGTTAAAAATCTTAACTGCATCTCTAATTTGTTTTTCAGGCGTAACTTTTACCCATGCTGCTGACACGAGCAAAGCCGAAATGCAAAAACAAATTCGAGTCTGTGCAAAAAAACAGCAAGGTGAATGGGTTTCTTACAATCACAATGGTGTGACCTTTAACGGTACTTGCCAACCAAATGAAAATGGCAAGTTACAATTTAAGGCCCCTGCTCCTTAATCTGTTTTGACATAGGTATAGAAGAAGTCATTTATTTTCCGCTATATCTCATCAGTATTTTCAAAGACGGTCCATTAAAGATGGGCCGCTTTCTTTTTTAAAATGGTCTAGTCCGCTACAATACGCCTTTAAATAAAATTTTTAGGTCCTTTTCGTGAAGTGGTTACAAATACACATTACCGTTGATCAAGAACAAGTTGAGTTCACAGAAACACTTTTAATGTCTCTAGGTGCGGTAAGCGTAACGCTGGATGATGCTGAAGATCAGGCTTTACTTGAACCATTACCGGGTGAAACACCTTTATGGAACAAAGTTATTGTGACAGGCATCTATCAACAAGACGAACAAGACCCAATTGATGTCGACACTTTAGAAGCTTTCTTAAAAGCTCAACTTCCAGATGTTCCTATGCGTCATGAAGAACTTGAAGATCAAGTGTGGGAACGCGCATGGATGGATTACTATGAGCCAATTCAGATTGGGGAAAAGTTCTGGATTGTGCCTGAATGGCTAGAGCCCCCAGAAGCGGATGCAACTAATATTAAGTTAGATCCAGGTCTTGCATTTGGTACAGGTAATCACGCAAGTACTTTCCTATGCTTACAATGGCTGGGTAAAACTGACGTTAAAGATAAAATCGTGATTGATTATGGCTGTGGTTCAGGCATTTTAGGCGTAGCAGCTTTATTACTAGGCGCTAAAAAAGTATATGCCACAGATATTGACCCGCAAGCTGTTTTAGCAACGAAACAAAATGCAGAGCTTAATGGTGTATTAGATCGACTATATGTAGGTCTTCCTGAAGAGTTTGATCAAGAATTCACACCTAAACAAGCCGATGTTTTAGTTGCAAACATTTTAGCAGGACCTTTAATGATGCTTGCGCCTGAATTTGCAAATTTAATCAAATCTGAGGGCGAGTTCGCACTTGCTGGTGTGATTGAAGAGCAAGTTGCTGATGTTTCACGTGTTTATTCTGAATTTTTTGATATATTAGATGTCGAAAAGCGCGAAGAAAACTGGTGTCGCATTTCAGGAAAACGTAAAACAATAAATTGAGATTTTTAACTCATGAATGAAAAACAAACCCGCTGCCCTAAGTGTTTAACAGTTTATAAAGTATCTCTTACTCAATTGACTGTCGCCCAGGGTATGGTTTGTTGCCCTAAATGTAATTCAAGCTTTAATGCCTTAACCCATCTAATCAATATTGAACAGCCAGTTATGGTCAACTCAACGACTCTAGCCAATGGTTCAATGCAGACAAGATATATGACGCATTCTCACGTATTAGATATCTTTGACCAAAAAGTAGAAAACTCTAATATTGATCTTTTAACTTACCTCAACAACTTAAATTACTTTCACAATGAACCTATTAATGCTCTACCAAATCTTAATTTAGCTGAGCAGGCATCCCCACAAGAACAAGACAACAATAAAAAGCATAGTTGGCTTTACTATACGCTCTGGAGCTCTGCCAACCTTATTTTAATTTTAGTTTTTACTTTTCAAATTCTCTGGTTTAACCCTAAGCTCATGCATGCAAGCCCAACCGTTAGCCATGCTTTTAATTACGTTTGCCAAATACTGCACTGCAACAAATCAGCAGAACTTTATCAACTTATCTATATAGAAAAATTAAAAGTCCGCAAGATCGATGCGAACCATACCCAGTTCTCAGGCATATTGCTCAACCAGAATGATAAAAGTATTGAGCTTCCTAACCTAAACTTGATTTTTGCAACAGAGCCAGACAAAACAG